>NZ_JBFTHS010000003.1:0-203811 GCF_056394365.1 Lysinibacillus sp. 10T31 | reverse complement strand
CAATCATGTTTCTGCAAGTAGGGGGCGAACGGTTTAGTTGACGGGGTCAAGCCCCACGAGCAGTTACGTTCTACCCTGGCTACTGCTATAATAAAACCATTTTAAAAATGATCAACCAGAAATATCTGGTTGACCTTATAATACGAACGGAGCAGTTTAGTTCAATAAGCATAAATTGAAACTTAAATTGGAAATTATCGACTTATTATGGAAAGAGGGATACTTATGAGGTTAAAATACTATTTCTTTTCAGTAGTAATAGCTATTGTTTTTTTGTCAGGTTGCTCCAATGTTTTTAACAAATCATCAACAGATTGGGCTTTTGGATTTGTCGTTTGGGATGGTTATATTTATCAATTAAGTGATGAATATGTAGATGAGATAGATGAAGAAATTGGCAAAGTAACAAGGTATTCAGATACGGAGGGAACGTACTATGGAAACTTCTCTAATGTGTATGAAAAAGGCACAAAATATTACGCTATGCGAGGAATAAGTACGGAAGAAGCAATTGCTATTGAAGTAGAAGATGGTAAGTATAGAAAAGCAATTAGGGGTGGAAAGTACGGAGAAAAATAACTTTCATTTTTTACTAACGGCTGCTTTTCTTGAAAATCAAAGAGTTGCATATGCAGCTCTTTTTTTCTTTATTAAACTAACGGGGCAGCATTCCTGTTTGAAAGATGTTCTGGGTCTTGAAAGAAAAAGAGTCCACTAATATGATGCTGAGTGTCAACGACCATTGACCCAACATCTACAAGGAGGACTCCTAAATGCATTTTAAAATGAATTACAAAATTAATCAAGTGACTGATAATACACTCGTCGTAGGTATAGAAATCGCCACGCTCCTACGTCAGTATCGCTTATTAGAAAGCGAAATTGAATCTGTAAATAATCAAATAGCCGAAATGGCTAAAACAACGATGGAATATGATTTACTTGCATCAGTTCCAGGTTTAGGAGATGCGACGATTGTTGATTTACTTTCAGAAGTAGGATGCTTTTCACTTTATGAAAATCCACGCCAACTCATCAAACTAGCGGGATTAACATTACGTGAAAACTCATCTGGTCAACATAAAGGGCAAAAACATATCTCCAAACGAGGAAGAAAGAAACTTAGATATATTCTGTTCAAAGTAATAGTACCACTCATTCGTCACAATGAAGCGTTTAAGCAACTTCATGAATATTACACAACACGTCAACAAAATCCTTTACGTGGAAAACAATCAATGGTGGTACTGTGTGGTAAATTACTGAAGGTACTACATGGTATTTGTAAAAAGAAAGTACGTTTTGACGAGAAATATATGATGAAAGACCTCTACTGTCTCGCAGAGGCAGCGTAAACAAATTTTCGAACTATAACTAGAAGGATGACACGGAGAAACCAGCAACATAACTAAACTTAGAGCAAGAGTCCCCGGGGCAGCTTAGCAGGCCTCTGCCTTATGAATAGACCGAACGAAGGAATGTAAGCGCACTGACGCTAAGAGACATGGGAGGGAACGTCGTCATAAGCATCGCAGAGATCCATTGTGCATCAAATAGTGGACTAAAAAAGCTAATGATTTTCATTAGCTTTAGCGAAGTGTACGCTCGATTTGGTAATAAAAACTATAAATTCAATTATACGTTTAAAAAGTGATAGAAAAATATTTTTACTACATCACAAAGTGATGAAAACCGTTGATACTTCAATGTTTATAGAGGGAGGTTAGTCAAATTTTTTTTACACTTTTTTCAACATCTTTCTTTTTTTGAAAAAATGTTTATAATTATCTTAACCTTCTGTGTTTTATCACTTTTCTAACATTCATTACTCAATTTAGGGGCGCTGATCATGGGGATAACGACATTATTATTAAATGCATTCATTATTATCATTTGTATTTTTTTCTATCAAATATTTTGGTTGGATAAAGATGGAAAAGAAGCGCGTAATACTATATTAATTTCCTTTCTTTCATCCATTGCGGTTGTTCTTTGTATGACATTCCCGTTTAAGTTTGATTGTGGATACATATATGATTTACGGCTTATCCCAATCCTTTTAGCTGTTCTCTATGGTGGTTTTAGGAGTTTTATTTTTATTACTGTTATATTTGTTTCTTACCGTTTTTACTTAGGCGGAGACGGAGTCTACCCTGCAGTTATTGTATATTTTATGGCCACTTCCATTACTATGGTATCCCAATATTTTCTTGCTGGTTATTATAAAAAAAGAAAAATATTGTTCAGCTTATTGCTTATGTCTCTTTGCACTATTTCCTTTTCTATATTCGCTTTAATGAACCAAATACGGATAAACGATAAAGTTCAACCTGATTTTATTCACTTTTTATTCAATTATATAGTGATCAATATTCTGACTGTTTTATTGTCTCTTTATTTAATTGAAGGAATGATAGAAAGGTTTAAAATGAAAGAAAAAATTCACCGTGCAGAAAAATTTATGGTGACTTGTGAATTAGCAGCGTCTATAGCCCATGAAATAAGAAACCCGTTGACTACGGTATATGGATTTATGCAGATGTTTAGTAAAAACGAAATCTCTGAAACACAAAAGGATGACTATTTGCAAGTCATGCTAACGGAGTTAGAAAAAGCGCAACTCGTTATTAACGATTATTTGTCCCTTATAAAACCACAAAATGTTGCAAGAGAATTATTAGATATTAGACCAATTGTTGAGCAAGTAATAGAGGTTATTTTACCGATCGCCATCCAATGTAATGTTAAAGTTGAAAGCGATAATGAATGTTCCTATTATATATATGCCAACACCGATAATCTAAAAATGTGTTTAATTAACATTGCAACGAACGGGATTGAAGCCATGACTAATGGAGGGATGCTCCGAATTAATGTGAAAAAGGTAAAGAATCGTATTGTGATTGATATTATTGACACAGGAATTGGAATGTCTTCTGAGGAGATAAATCGAATCGCTATGCCGTTTTATTCTATAAAAGAGAAGGGAACCGGGCTAGGTACGATGATTGCATACAGTATTGTAAAAGGATTAAACGGAGATATAGAAATAAAAAGTGAAAAGGGAAAGGGAACACGGTTTTCTATTATTATTCCTTCTTCCTAATAGAAATCGTAGGGCAAAAAAATTTCGACGATTTAGAGCTTGCTGCTAAAGTACAGTTCGAAAACGAAGAATTTAAAGACGAAAAAGAAATTGAGAAAATATCCGGATACAATAACGTAATAGTATCCATTTTGGAGTGTATAAACCCAATTTATTTATATGATTTAAATGATTAAAACAACCTTAATTGAATAAGATTATGAAGTATTACACTTAAACTAACGGAGGCTATAGTTGAAGATTCGGTTTGCGAAATATAAAAAACAGAGTTATTTTCTACGGTTTTTGTAGATTAACTTTGTTTTTTTGTTGCCCTTCAAGGTTTTATTTAGCAACAATCTTTAAGAAATAGCCTATTAAATTTCCAAATGCATAGACTAACTCCACTCTTTCTATTATCGGTCCATACTTCAATTAGGATGGAGGGATGGACGGTTATAGAAAAAAGAGTCATGCAATACAATTACATAAAGTACTGTGTGATATAGAATATAGATATAAAATATTGAGAGGTCCAATAGTAATTTTCACCTGCTTTAGCAGGTGGTCGTTTAAGTTATATAATTTTAGCATAATAAATTTATGCATTAATTTAATCCTTCTCGTAATTTAAATTTTCGAATAAGGTTTACTGAAAATTTTAATATATCCCATTTTAAAAGTTTTAGTTCTTTTAAAAAATACGAATGTAAACAATATATTAGTAGGAAAAACCATAATCTTACTTAAATTAAAATAGTATTCTGATGAAGCGTGTTTCCAATTAACCATTCGAATGAAATTCATAAAACGGGGAATTTGTCAATATAGACTAAGTCTAATTTTGTTGTATATAATGGATTTAAAGTTGAAATTTGTAGGTGAAATAATTGGACGATATAGTAATTACAGGGTATGGCATTAAAGCACCTGGTGTTTTAGATGAATTTAGTTTTTTTAATGTATTAGATAAAGGTATTTGTACTCAGAGCATTTTAAAAAATGATAATCAGCCTCATTCTAGTATTGTTGCGGGTTTGATTGATGATGACTTTCTAGATATAAATGGAGTAAATTACCGTCGATACCCGCGTTCTGTTAGAATGGCTATTGCGGCTGCGATAGATGCAACTGAAATGTCGAACTTAGATTATTTCAAGCCACACCGAGTTGCTGTAATTATGGGAACATCTGCTGGAGCAATTCTTGAAATCGAAAAACACGCTGCAGATGGTTTTGATTTAAAGAAATTTCCGGTTCACGGGGTTTCAATTGTTGATACGCACACACTCTCGGGTTCTGTTGCTGAAGCGATTGGTACGTGTGGGACTGCATTCACCGTTACAACTGGATGTACAGCCAGTATAGATGCAGTATTGATTGGGAAACAACTACTTGAAACAGGTAGTGTAGATGCTTGTATAGTAGGAGGAACAGATGCTCCTTTAGGCCAATGGACAATCAATGGATTTAAAAAAATAAGAGTACTCTCAACAGAGACCTCTATCGAAAAAGCTGGTGTCCCATTTTCAACGGAGCATCGAGGTTTTGTTTTATCCGAGGGTGCTGGTGTACTCGTTCTAGAGCGTAAACAATCAGCACAAGCACGAGATCAAAAGATATATGGGAAGATTGAACGTGTCGTTTCAAGAAATGAAGGACAAAAATTATTAAGTTCAGATATAACTGGTAGACATATGCTTGAGGTTTTTCAAGAAACCGTTGGAAATACTATACCAAGCTATGTAAACAGTCAGGCGCTTGGTATAGAATTAAATGATCAAATCGAACGATTTATCTTTAAGGAAACATTTGGTTCTGGAGTGCCTATTACTTCAATTAAAGGAATGATAGGACATACATTTGGGGCAATGGGAGCAATGCAAATCATTTCATCCCTGCTATCAATGGAATATGGTTTTATCCCTCCTACGATTAAAACATCAGGGGAAGGATTTGAAGACGTCCCTATTGTTTATGAAACGAGGCATCAAGCTGTAGAGTCTGTATGTATCACTACTCATGGGGGTAGCGGAAATAATGCTTGTCTATTACTTACGCGTACATAGGAGGCTCATTTTATGTTTTATTTATTTTTAATTCTATTGGCATGTATTCCTATTTCTGTTGGAATTACGATATTAGTATTATTCGAAAAAAGTAAATTATCAAAAATTATTTTTCTATTTCTTCTTTTGGCCTCATTTTGGCAAATAGATGTTGCATTTTTATATGCACAGCAACTATTTAAAGAAGAGACAATTATGCTATTTTTCAGGATTTTTAGATTTGGTTCTATCATGGTAACACCAACAATTCTCTATATAGGATATACAATTGTTCAAGAAATACTCCCAGATAATTATAAAAAAAAGTGGTGTTTTCTTGTTAATCGTACCACTGTTTTCCTATCATATGTAATGGCCCTAATTGTTTACATAATCGGATGGAGTGATAGAGGGATTAAGGGATTAGAACTTGTACAAGTTGATTCTAATATATTTTACTATCCTGTTAACGGAGAGCTATCGTGGATTTTTAATTCCAATGTTCTCTTTTTTGTAGTTAATATGATTATTTGTTTTTTAATTAGTTTAGATGTACAAACCAAGAGTGAACGTTCATTTCTAGTATATTTTAATATTTTCACGTTAATTGGATATGCAATAGGCTTTTTTAACATGATTCCATCGTCAAGATTGTTACCAAGTTCGATTGCAATTTTGGTCTTTGCTATTTCTGTATTAATTCTTTCGAGCCGAATGCATCTTGAAATAGTAAACAATATGAATAAAAAGCTATTTGAACAAAAGAGGTTTCTATTCCAAGTCATTAATTTAAACCCAAACTATATTTATGCTCACGACGAAAATGGGCGTTATACACTTATGAATCAATCATATGCTCAGTTAATGGGCATGAACATTCAAGATAAGATAGAGAAAGCTGATGATGAAGTATATAAAGATTCATTAGTAGAGAAGCAAACTGTTGATCATCTTACGGATGTAAACAAATTATCGCAAAAGGTATTTATTAGAGAAGAATCCATTACAGGCGCATCAGGAGATGAGATATGGGTACAGACTGTCAAAGTACCAATTCAAATAAATGATAGCTCAGCAATACTTGCTGTTTCAACAGATATTACGGAGCGAAAGCAATATGAAGATGAAATCAAATTTCAAGCAAACCATGATGCCTTAACAGGATTGCCGAATAGAAGAATGTTCAATGAGGATTTAACGAACCTTCTTGAAAAAGCTAAAATGGAGTCAAGTCAGAATGCAATTATGTTTCTCGACTTAGATCGCTTTAAATACATAAATGATACACTCGGACATGATGTTGGGGATCTCTTATTAATAGAAGTATCAATACGTATTAAAATGTTACTAAAGATAAGCCATAAATGCGCAAATATTTATCGTCTTGGTGGTGACGAATTCACTATTTTACTGCCACATTATAATGCAGAAGATAGTGAGGCTTTTGCAAAAGATTTATTGGAACAATTTAAAAGTGGTTTTTTGGTCGATGGTTGTGAGCATTTTATTACACCAAGCATTGGAATTAGTGTATTTCCAAATGACGGGTATGATGTTAACACATTAATAAAACATGCCGATACCGCAATGTATCATGTAAAAGAAAGAGGGAAAAATAACTATCAATTATTCACATCAGAA
This sequence comes from Lysinibacillus sp. 10T31, assembly GCF_056394365.1. NCBI lineage: Bacteria > Bacillati > Bacillota > Bacilli > Caryophanales > Bacillaceae > Lysinibacillus > Lysinibacillus sp. 10T31. The sequence continues at coordinate 197,037 of NZ_JBFTHS010000003.1, read as the reverse complement.
ATGCAGCAGCATTTCTATAGGAAGCTGATGATTGAAAAAAAATTACGATCCGCACTAGATAATAAGGAATTTGAACTCTATTATCAGCCTATTATGGATATGAATACAAATAAAATCATAGGGATGGAATCACTTATTAGGTGGAATAACGAAATCTTGGGACAAGTTACACCGGATGAATTTATTCCAATTGCGGAAGAGACAGGAATGATTATTCCAATAGGTCAGTGGGTAATGGATACTGCAATTGAACAAAATGTCCTTTTTCAAAAAGAATCGTGCAAGCCATTAGTAATGAGTATTAATGTATCTGTGAGGCAGTTACTCGAGCCAACGTTTGTAGAAAGCTTGAAAAACACGATAGAGAACAATTCAATTGATGCGACCTACATTATATTAGAGATTACTGAGAGTATTGCGATGTATGCAGAGTCGATGATAGAAAAGTTATATGAAATAAAGAAACTTGGTATAAGATTATCAATGGACGATTTTGGAACTGGATATTCATCGCTTAGTTACCTGAATAAATATCCTCTTGATTCTTTGAAAATTGATAAATCTTTTGTCATTGGGATGAATCGAGAAGTTGAGAACAAAGCTCTTGTAAGAACTATTATAGCGATAGCAAAACAACTTGACTTGAAAGTTATAGCTGAAGGAGTGGAAGGAGATGAAGAGTATCATTTCTTGTCTGAGATTGGCTGTGATTATGCTCAAGGATATTTTATAAGTCACCCACTCTCCGTAACTGATTTCAAAGAAAAATACATTACAGTTAGTGACTGATTCTCTTGCTATGAACTAAAAATAAGTATTATTATTAAGATTGTTTTCGTAAATATTATTGCTATTCAAACTAATGGCCTAGTTTAGTTGAATCCACTTTTACCCAGTGAACTGATTATATGTTCTTTGTTGGTATTATTTATGTAAATAACAAGGAATGGTCTAACAAACTTGACTGATATAATAATAATTTCGTTAATGATAATAATTAGATTTACATTATTGTATATTGCAATCTTCATACCCAGCGACGGATAGTTGATTCTCCAATTCTAATTCATTGGGTGCATCTTGCAACAATGTCTCTAGTGGTGTATCGAGTTGGTCCTTGAATTTTTGCTTGTTTCATAAGCCAATCGTTTCGTTCTTCTCATAAAACTACTTTGAAAAACAGGTTTTTAACGTTACCTGTAATTCATATATATAGAGTAAAAGCTAATAGGAGTAGAAATCATTGGACAAACAAAATAGCAGATATAGATGGGTTGTATTTGTTTCTGTATTATTTACTTATTTGTTAATGGCGAGTCAACGAACCGCCCCGGGATTGATTACAGACCAATTGATGCGAGATTTTAACGTAACAGCATCAACGATTGGGTTATTGACGAGTATACAATTTTTTGTATACACGAGTTTGCAAATTCCAATGGGGATTTTAGCTGATCGATTTGGGCCCAATTTTTTTCTAATTATTGGTGCTACTCTTACAGGTTTAGGTACAATTATTTATAGTCTGGGTACATATGAATTCGTCCTATTTTTTGCCAGAATACTAACTGGGGTAGGGGATGCGACTATATGGGTTAACATGGTGCTAATTTTGGCCCAATGGTTTCAACCAAAGGAATTTGTTCGATTAATTGGCCTGGCGGGCATGACAGGAAGCCTTGGTTTCTTATTGGCGACAGTACCTTTCTCCACATGGATACTTTTATTTGGTTGGAGGGTAACATTTTTCTCAGTAGGACTACTTTTATGTTTATGTGGCATTCTCCTTTATTTTGTACTTGTAAAAAAAACAAAACAAATTTTGGGGGATGAGTGGGTAGTTGATACAGCAGAAGTGCAACGTGAAAAAACATCAGTTTTGCTACGAAGAATATTTTCAAATCCGCAAGCGTGGGCTCTATTCTTTTGCCATTTTGGGGTAGTCGGCGGTTATGTAGGGTTTATCAGTTCGTGGGCAGTACCATATGGGATGAATATGTATGGAATGACTCGTTCAGATGCCAGCCAGCTGATTATGATCGGTCTTATCGGGGCCCTTATTGGAGCACCTCTAGCTAGTTGGATTTCAAGTCGGTTAGAAACAATTAGAAGACCGTATATTGTCGTTCATATCATTGTTTTATTAGGGTGGTTTTCTTTCCTTTTATGTAATGGGCATCCTTCCTTTTTCTTTCTAATTATTATTTTCTTTATCATTGGCTTTGGATATGGGGCAAGTGCATTAACCTTTGCAGCTGTACGTCAATCTTTTAATCTGAAAGAATCAGGAATAGTTTCAGGGATTGCAAATACGGGCGGCTTTCTAAGTGCTGTATTGCTACCCATCATTTTTGGATATATATTGGATCATTTTCAATCAACTTCAGGAAATCTATTTGATGGATATTACTATGGTTTCATCACGCCAGTTATCTTCTCCATCGTTGGTTTAATTGGAGTGATTTTATTAAAGGAAAAACGCCAGAGCGTAAATAATAATAACAAGCAGGGATAAAGAGCATGGAAGCAAAACAACCATGGTGAAGGAAATCCTGATGTTTTCTGTATAACATACTTAGAGAAATAAGCACTTTCGCTTATGATTCAATTTTACAGTACTCGGTCAGTCGAGGTTCTGTACAAATGGATTGTATGTGGAGGTGCTTTTTTTCTTCCAGGGCTCCTTGTTCTTGTATTGGTCTGGCCATACATATAGAGTAACGCATAATGACCTGATCCAACATGTACATAACATCAAGCACAATTGACATATAAAAATCCTAATCCGTACACTAAGTACATTGTTTTTTTGTCTATTTATCATCCTAGAACCTCCTTGATGATGGTACATCGATAGAATAGTAGAGAAATGTAGTTTAATACTGAGTGGTCCAACCACAATTCGAGTAAAAGTTCTAATAAGACGGGGTTGTGAAGCAAGGGGAATCATCATTTTGCAAGGCAGTGCTGGGAAAGACCATATTCATTTGTTACTATCATGCCCACCAAGTTTGGCACCAAGCAAAATCTTGCAATATCTAAAAGGAAGATCGTCAAGACTGTTGTAAGACGAATTTCCTGAATAAAAAAAGATATTGGGACCAACATCTATGGGCGATGGGATACTTTTGTGTGACAGTTGGTACAGTAAACGAGGAAATTATAAGAAATTACATTGCGAAACAATTTAATGAACATGAGAATGATGTTTTCTGTATTGAAAAATGAGTTTAGTCCATATTCAGTGTGCTTGAGCACAAGAGCTTTGAGAAGGGCTTCAGCCTTAATATAAAAGACTTTAGTCGTGGACATTCATGACAAAATCCACCTGCTGTAGCAGGTGGTAATTTAAAGCACTCTTATCGTAACTGATGTTAAGATAAGAGTGCTTATTTTTACTTATTATGCATTATCTACCGAATATTTTAACTTGAACGCCATTACTTAAATCACATTAATCATTGAAAATGCTTGTCATTTTCTCTGCAACCTCTTCGGTAATCGCAAGAAATCGTTTGGAAATTGATGTCATGTAACGATCCTTAAGTGTAATTATATTAAGTTTTGTTTGTAACACTGGATTTGCTAGTGGTCTAAGTACCGGTAAATCAGGAGAATTAAGTAGCTTGAAACAGCTAGGTACAAAACAAATTCCTGCGCCTTTCATTACCATCATAAGTGTTGGTAATGTTTCTGTCCCCCAGTAAACGACATTAGGCGTAAATCCACTTTTTTGGCATGCCTCGATCACATCATCAGCAACACCCGATCCATAAGATGTTGTATTTAAAAGAAATCGTTCGTTTTTCAAGTCTGCAATATCAATAGAATCTTTTTCACATAGATGATGGTTGGGTGGAAGAGCTAAAAGTAAAGGTTCTGTTAGTAGTGTTGAAGTATGGATGTCCTCCGCTCTCACTGAAGTTCGGACAATTCCAATATCTATTTTATGACTTCTTAGTTCTTCTAAAATATATGATGTATTACCCTCGCGAACATGTGTAACTATGTTAGGAGTTTCCTTTTGAATTTTTTTTAAGACATTTGGCAAAATAAATAGATTTGCTGAAGTAGTACAACCCAATTTCACAGTACCTCTAATTCCTTCATGAAACTCGACTAATTTCTTCTCCGTATTCTCAGATAAATCAAGTAATTCTTTTCCTTTTTCATATAAAAATACTCCACTTGGTGTTAATTCAAGAGATCTACCTAAACGATTAAACAAAGTGACATTTAATTCTTGTTCAAATTTTCTAATTAAAATACTTAAGGGGGGTTGAGTCATTTGCAGTGCAGTAGCAGCTTTTGTAATGCTACCTTCCTCAACTACTGTAATAAAACAATGTAAACGATGAAGGTTCATTTTGATAACTCCTCCTTTTAGTATTCATAAAATATATGGAAGTCATATAAATATTATAATTTACATTATAAAAATGTAAAGATATACTATTTACATAATTAAGAATAGTTAGAAAATTGAACTAAATTGTATTTCAGTTTTAAGTTAGTTGATATCAGAGTGTGTCTATCCAATCGCAAAATATTAATCTATTAATGGAGGTTTTATCAATGACAACTAAAATTACTCAACAATCAAAAACTGTAGAGTTAGCTAAACTGGACAAAAAGCACTTGCTACATCCAGCTACAAATCCGAAGGCTTTAATTGACAATGGACCGCCTATTATTTTTGTTAAAGGTCAAGGCGTTACAGTTACAAGTACGGATGATGTGGAATACATCGACGGGATGTCAATGCTTTGGAACGTGAACTTAGGACATGGGAATCAAGAACTTGCAGATGCTGGTAATAGTCAATTATCTACCCTCGCGTATGCATCATCATTTAAAGGATTCTCAAATGAACCATCCATTCTACTTGCTGAAAAATTAGCTGAGTTAGCACCAGGAGATTTAAATAGTGTATTCTACACTTCTGGTGGGTCAGAATCAAATGATACAGCAATTAAATTAGCTCGTTTCTACTGGGAGCTTAAAGGGAAACCAGAAAAAAGAAAGATTATTGCGCTAACGAATGCTTATCACGGTGTAACAATAGGAGCGCAAACAGCTACTGGTCTTGCAGCATACCACAAGTTCTCATCATCAAATATAGACGGAGTTGTTCGTGCAACAGCCCACCTATTAAACAGCGAGTTAGGTGATAAAAGTGACCCGAACTATGCAGATTCTATCCGGGGAACAATTGAAAGAGAAGGTGCGGAGACGATTGCCGGAATTATTATTGAACCTGTGCAAGGTGCGGGCGGAGTTAATATTCCACCAGAAGGTTACTTAGAAGCAGTTCGTAAAATCTGTGACGAGCACAATATCCTTTTCATGGCAGATGAAGTTATTTGTGGATTTGGTCGTACGGGGAAAATGTTTGGTGTAAACAACTGGAATGTTGTCCCTGATATGATGTCAATTGCAAAAGGAATTACGAGTGGTTATTCGCAACTTGGCGGGGTCATGATGAATGATGAAATTAGAGAAACAATTGCTAACTTCGATGCTGTTATCCCACATGGTTTCACATATAGTGGCCATCCGACTGCTTGTGCGATTGGACTGAAAAACATTGAAATACTAGAGCGTGATAATATTATTGACCACGTAAACGAAATGGAGAAAGAACTTAAAAAAGGTTTAGATTACTTAGCTGAAAAACATAGTATTGTAACAAATTGCAGAGTAATCGGTCTGTTGGCTGCATTTGAACTTCATGAAGATCCAACAAGTGGAAAATTGTTTGATCCAACTGTTTTCCCAGCAAATGCGGTAGTTGACGCATGTTTCAATCGCCAATTAATAGTAAGAGCGCTTGGAGCATATAACCAAATTGTGGCAATTGCGCCACCGCTTATTATTAACAAAGAAGAAATTGAAAAAATGATTCAAATTATAGACGATTCGATTACTGCTTTTAAAAATACACGCAACTAAACTATTCCTATAAAGTAAGTTTAGTAGTGGTGGTTATAGTTAAAAAAGGGGAGGTTCTCTAGTGCTTTATATAAATGGTGAATGGCGAGATACAGGAAATAAATTAGATGTAACAAATCCTGCGACAGGAGAAATAATTAGAACTGTTGCTACAGGTGGTAAAACTGAAACTAAAGAAGCAATCGAAAGTGCGAAGAGAGCATTTGAATTCTGGGGTAAGACAACTGGAAATGAGCGCAGCAACTACCTGTTTCAAGTGGTTCAATTGATGAAAGAAAAAACAAAAGAATTAGCTGAAACAATTACACTTGAAAATGGTAAGCCTTTACCAGATGCTACTCGTGAAGTAGCAGGTGCGATCGGCTACCTAGAATGGTATGCAGAGGAAGCTAAGAGAATTTATGGGGAAACAATTCCTGCATCTGCAGCTGATAAACACTTAATGGTAATTCGCGAACCTGTTGGGGTATGTGCAGCTATTACACCATGGAATTTCCCGTTATCGATGATTACAAGAAAAATTGCACCTGCACTTGCTGCAGGTTGTACGATTGTTTTAAAACCGGCTGACTTAACTCCTCTTTCGGCGATAAAAGTATTCGAATGCTTTCATGAAGTTGGACTACCTGCTGGAGTTGCAAACCTGGTAATTGGCCCAGCTGAAGAAATTGGAAACGAGATGACGAGTAACCCAGACGTTCGTAAAATCACATTTACTGGCTCGACGCGTGTGGGGAAAAAACTTATCCGTGATTCGTCTGATACAGTGAAGAAAATATCAATGGAGCTTGGTGGACACGCACCGTATATTGTGTTTGAGGATGCTGATATTGACGCAGCAGTTAATGGTATCTTAGTGTCTAAGTTTATTAACTCAGGTCAAACTTGCATTAGCACCAACCGGATTTACGTAGCAGAAACTGTAGCTGATGAATTTTCAGGAAAGTTAGCTGAAAAGGTATCTAAATTAGTTGTAGGAAATGGATTAGAAGATGGCGTAAATGTCGGTCCAGTAATTAATAAAGTGGCTCTTGAAAAAGTGAAAAGTCAAGTAGAAGACGCTGTGAAACATGATGGTAAAGTAATTGCGGGTGGTAATGTATTTACATTAAATAATGGTAGCGGTTACTTCTTTGAGCCCACAGTTATTCAATATGCAAGCGATAATATGAAGATTACTACAGAAGAAACATTTGGACCAGTTGCACCAATTTATACATTTAAGACGGAAGAAGAGGTAGTTGAAAGAGCAAACCATCCTGAATATGGTCTTGCAGCTTATTGTTATACGCGAGACATTGGTCGAGGCTTACGAATGATGCGTGCTTTAGAGTTCGGAATTGTTGGTATTAATGATCCAGCTCCAGTGGTTGTACAAGCTCCGTTTGGTGGTATGAAGGAAAGTGGAATGGGGAAAGAAGGCGGTTGGTACGGACTTGAGGAGTACTTGGAGAAGAAGTTTGTATCGATTTATTTAAAATAATAAAAAATGTTACTAATCTAGGTAACTAAATATATTGTAGTAGACTTATCTACATTCTCCATGTCTCCGATACATAGTTTCTAAAGAATGTATGGGAGACAGTCTACACAATTAATAAAGTAATAAACTTTAATTTAATTCCAATAAAATAAGAGGGTGAATTAATTATGCCTAAAGCAAATTTAAAAAATAATGGACAAGAAATAGTTGTCCGCAATATTTTAAAAGAGGATCTTGCTGAAGTTGCTGCACTTTCTATGAAGTGTTTTGGACCTGATATGGCATTAAAATATGAACATTTTGAAAGTCAGATTGAGTTGTTTCCAGAAGGTCAAATTTGTCTAGAATATAACGGTAAAATTGTAGGAACCGCTTTAAGCCTAATTGTAAATTTTGAAGATTACGGAGATAGTCACTCATATTTTCAAATCTGTGATTTAGGATTTATTCGAAATCATAACCCTAATGGTAGAAACCTATATGGTATTGAAATTGGAGTACACGAAGATTTTAGAGGGTTACAATTAGGACGTCATTTGTATGATGGCCGAAAAAGAATATGTGAGAAACTTAACTTAGAAAATATCTTAGTAGGTGGTCGTATACCTTTTTACTATAAATATGCTGAGCAGATGAGTGCAGATGAGTATGTACTAGAGGTAATGAAAGGGAAAATATATGATCCTGTATTAACATTCCAAATGAAAAACGGATACGTATTAAATAAAGTAATGCCAGGCTATTTACCTGGGGATGTTGAGTCATTAGAATATGCAACACTTTTGGAATGGAAAAATCCAGTTTACAAGCTTAAATTAGTATGAGTCTTTTGTCCGTTATGTTCGCCTATTTTAATAGGCGAACAGTGGATGCCCATTGCTTATTTCGATTATTAACTTCTTTAGTTATGTAAGCGCTTTCAAATAATTGTTATAAGAGTTCCATTAGAAGTAAATCTTAGGTAAAGGGAGGAGTTATAAATGGTTATCGCTGATAAAGTTATTTCGAGTGAAGCAGTATTTACAGGTTTAGAAAATGAAGCAAAGCCAGCTGCTATTGCGATTAAAGGTAACAAAATCATTGCGGTAGGTTCGATGGAGGAAATAAAACCATTTATAGGTTTAGACACGAAGGAATATCATTATGGCAACCAACTCATTATGCCAGGATTTCATGATGCGCACCTTCATCTCATGTTTGGTAGTCTTTTCTCGCATGCAAGTATCAATTTATCGGATGCTCATTCGGAAGAAGAAGTTGCTAGTTTAGTAAAGCAATTCTCGGAAAACGTGCATGCTGATGAGTGGATTATAGGCTATGGATGGGATCATACAAATTGGGCAGAGAAATGCTTGCCGACACGTTTTTCTTTAGACAAAGTAGTTCCTAATCGCCCGATTATTCTTTTCCACGCAGAAGGTCATTATTCGTGGGTTAATAGTTTAGCACTTGAAAATGCTAGGGTTACAAATGAAACTGAAGATCCTCCTAATGGTACGATTCAAAAAGATGAAAATAATGAAATCACAGGAATTCTTCTTGAAACAGCAATGAATTTAGTTGTGGATATTGCTCTCGCATTTCCGGATAAACGGAAAGAAGAATTGTTTGAAGAGTTCTTAAAAAATTCAGCTCAATTAGGCATTACATCAGTAAATGATTTGTTTGCAAGTAGTTTTGATAAGTTAAATAGTTTCGATATGTATAAGGCATATGATGAAGCTGGCAAACTTACGACTCGAATACATCTTTACCCTGAGTTAAATGATGATATAGATAGAGCGATAAGCTTGCGTGAAAAGTACAATTCCGAAAAATTACAGCTTGCAGGACTTAAGCAGTTTATTGATGGCGTTGTAACTGGACATACCGCATACATGTTAGATCCTTACTTAGACAAACCTATAACACGAGGGAGTACTGCTTTTCCTGTAGAAACGATCAAAAACTGGGTGACAAAAGCGGACAAAGAAGGATTTCAAATTCGCTTCCATACAATTGGTGATGGCGCAGTTAGGCTTGCTCTAGATATATTTGAAGCAGCAAGGATGGATAATGGTGTAAGAGATTCACGACATGCGCTAGAGCATATTGAAGTGATTCATCCGACAGATATTAAGAGATTTAAAGAATTGGGGGTTGTTCCATCTGTACAGCCTTCTCATCTAGCATTGATGCCAAAAGAAAGTCATACTTTGCGTGTCGGTAAAGAGAAAGACCCTTATACGTATTTATGTAAAACGTTATACGACGCAGTCGAGTATATTGCTCTTGGTACAGACTATCCAATAGCAACATTAGATCCTTTTAAAGAAATTTTCCATGCGATTACGAGACTAGACTTTACTGGTGATTATGAGTGGAATAGTCAAGAGCAGATAACACTCGCAGAAGCGTTGAAAGCGTATACAAAAGGTTCAGCATACAGCACATTCAGAGAAAACGATTTGGGTACATTAGAAGTTGGAAAATTAGCAGATATTATTGTACTAGATAAAAACCTCTTTGAAGTAGAAAATAAAGAAATTCTTCAAACGAAAGTTTTGTTAACAATTATGGATGGTGAAGTTGTTTATCTTCATTCAGCAGAAAACTCCCACCTCTACAGGTGGTGAGATGAATGCGGTATTGGTTCCTTTTCAGTGGGTGTCCAAACACCTACTGAATGAAGATAAAGCCTCCGGCGGATGTCACGGATTTTGAAAGGAATGAATTGTGCGGGCACAATTCAAAATCCGGACGCAATTACGCCAAGGCGAAATTGATAGTGAATCAGTCTACTATCCTACTATTTTAGTTAATTGATCATTTTACCGGGAAGATTTTTTTATTACTATTCGAGGAGTGAAAAAAAATAAAACATCCAGTTAATTTGTCTAGATCGCTTTCTTTAACGTCAGTTGTTGTTACTGGGACGGCCTTTATGGCTTTAACTACAGTGTTTAGCACATACGGCATAGCCTCTAAAATATCTCATGGTATGGTCGCTGGATCGTATGTACTTGCATTAATTGTGATGATGTTTACGGCTCATAGCTATGGTCAAATGGCAAAAGCGTACCCCATTGCGGGATCTGCCTATACCTATGCGCAAAAAGCTATTAATTCTCATGTTGGTTTCTTAGTGGGATGGGCAATTTTAATGGATTATCTCTTGATCCCAATGGTTAACTTTTTACTATTTGGTATTTTCTTTTCAGCTGCTATACCTGAAGTTCCACAGTATGTTTGGATACTTACATTAGTCGTTCTTGTGACGTTTGTAAATGTTAGAGGTGTAAAGTTAAGCGCAAATATCAACATGATTGTAACAGGCTTATCGGTATTATTTATAATTGTCTTTTGCATCTTATCAGTTAAATCAATAGTAACTGGAACCGGGACTGGCGTTTTATTTAACCTTGATCCCTTTATTAATACCGAGGAGTCATTTAAGTATATAGTTGCTGGTGCTGCACTATTATGTTTCTCTTTCCTCGGTTTTGATGCAGTTTCTACTTTTTCAGAAGAAGTAAAAAATCCGGAGAAAAACATACCGCGTGCAATATCTTTAGTAACAATAATTGGTGGATTATGTTTTGTAGTCGTATCTTATTTTGCACATAATGTTTGGCCAGATTATACGAGTTTTAAAGATGCTGATTCTGCTTCCTATGAAATTATTTTCCTAGTAGGCGGGAATGCCTTACAAGCAGCATTCCTAGCAAAAACTGCAGTGGTTGTATTTGGTTCCGCGTCCGCATCTCAAGCAAGTGCTGCACGTGTATTATACGCAATGGGAAGAGATGGACAATTACCTAAAAATTTTTTTGGAAAACTAAATAAAAGAACGAGAACCCCGGTTAACAACATTTTATTAATTGGTCTTTTATCATTATCTGCATTGTTTTTAAGTCTAAACTTTGTCGCGTCTTTCATTAATTTTGGCGCCCTACTTGCATTTACTGTTGTGAATCTATCCGTTGTTTTTTTATATTACGGTAAGCGAAAAGAACGCTCCTTAAAGGGGATTATCTTCTATTTGATTTTTCCATTAATCGGAGCAGTACTTACAACTTGTTTGCTTTTCAACCTAGATGTTTATTCGATTGCTCTTGGTAGTGTTTGGTTAGGAATTGGTGTTATTTATTTATTATTTATGACAAAAGGTCTTAAGCATAAACCACCAGTGCTCAAAACAGATGAGATTGATTCGTCGCAGTTTAATGAAGCAGCTAAAAATATGTAAAGGGGATAGATGAATGACAGATAACACTACGCTCAAAAGGTCATTAGGTGTTTGGTCAATTGTTGCACTGGGATTAGGATATATGACGCCTACAGTGGTCTTTGATACGTTTGGAATTGTATCAAAATTAACAAATGGTGTAGTACCAATGGCGTATTTAGTCGCCTTGTTAGTAATGGTATTGACAGCGATTAGTTATGGAAAGATGGTACAGGTATTCCCGGCTGCTGGTTCAGCATATACATACACCCGGGAAACAATGGGGTCACACCTAGGATTCCTCGTAGGATGGGCATCGTTATTAGATTATTTATTATTACCCTTAGTTAATGCATTAATTATTCGAATATATATGGAATCTCTGTTTCCGAATGTACCTGTTTGGATTTGGGTTTTTGCTTATGTCATTGTAGTTACTGCAATTAATGCTTATAGTATGGAATCAACATCCAGCTTAAACTTTATACTCGTTGTTTTCACGATTTGTTTAATAGGTATCTTCATAATACTTGCTTCTGTTCAACTTTATCACGGTATGGGAAATGGTACTTTATTCACCATTCATCCACTATCACATGAAAATGTAAAATTAATAGCCGTTTTAACTGGGGCAACAGTAGTAGCTTTCTCGTTTATCGGTTTCGACGCAATAACAATGTATACGGAAGAAGCAAAGGATACATCAACAGTTCCTAGAGCAATCCTTCTAACTGTTTTAATCGGTGGGGGTATTTTCTTTATTGCTTCTTATTTTACACAAGCATTATTCCCGGATGTTTCTGTGTTCGAAAATGTAGATGATACATTGCCGGAAATTGGTTTATATGTAGGAGGGAAGTTATTCCAACTGCTTTTCATTGCAGGAGCTTTCGCTGCTACTGTAGCTTCAGGACTTGCATCTCATGCAAGTGCATCTCGTTTGCTGTTTGTTATGGGCAGAAATGGTGTACTTCCTAAAAAAACTTTCGGATACTTACACCCTAAATTTAGAACGCCTGTTTTTACGATTGTTTTGACGGGAATCGTATCATTATTTGCAATAGGACCAAATTTAGAATTAATTGCTTCAGTCATTAACTTTGGGGCATTAATTGCATTCACATTCGTTAACCTAGCTGTTATTGTTCATTTCTATATTCGTCAGAAAAGGAGATCAGGCAGTGAAACCTTTAAGTACTTAATTATGCCTTCTTTCGGAGCATTAGCTACTGGAGTTCTTTGGTATCATTTACACGCTGATGCATTTATAGGTGGAATCGTGTGGCTTATAATCGGAATCATTTACATGCTGTTTATAACAAGATTCTTTAAAAAAGAACTTGGAAGCATGGACTCTATTGATGACTTGGAGTCATTAGATAAAGAGATTTTTAATGAAGATAAGATTAAAGTCTTGAATTAACTATTTAGAGGATGAGAATCTCTTAGATAATCTTCCTCTTTTTAATGACACAAGAAGTAAATAAAGGAGTGATTGCTTTGAAAGAAAAAATTCGACTGTATATAGAAGAAAATAAAGAAGAATTATTTAAAACAATTCAAGATGTCGTACGTATAAAAAGCGTTGTTGGTAATGAACAAGAGATGCAATTATACATGAAAAAAAAATATGAAGAACTTAACTTGATTTTGCATGAGATTGAACCAAAATATGAGAAGGTTTCAGCTCATGAAGCGTTTATTGATTCAGGTATTCCGTTTGAAGACCGAAAAAATATTATCGGAATACATAAAGGTGTCTCCAATGGTAAGTCATTAACGATTCATGGGCATGTAGATGTTGTTTCTCCAGAACCATATTCAAACTGGACGATGGACCCATGGAGTGGAGATATTATTGGAAACAAGTTATACGGTCGAGGCTCTGCCGATATGAAAGCAGGACTTATTTCAAATTGGTTCGCATTGAAAACATTAATTGATTTAGGTTATCCAATTGCTGGAGATGTTCAGCTACATTCAGTAATAGAAGAAGAAGCTGGTGGTGGAGGCGGAGCTTTAGCATGTTTGGAGGAAGGCTTCGTAACAGATGGGTACATTTCGACAGAGCCACATAATTTGAATATGACAATAAGTCATGGGGGGATTATGTATTTCCGAGTGTACGTAAAGGGAAGAACAGCGCATGCTGGTTTAGCGCATGAAGGCATAAATGCTATTTCAAAAATGATGAAAATCCTTAGTGCGCTGGATGAATTAAGTGAATGGCGTGCTAAAAATGTTAAGTTTGATTTATTTGAAAAGGGGTCTGGACAGTCCGTTCACTTAAACTTAGGTGTACTAAAAGCTGGGGACTGGGTATCGACAGTTCCAGGGGAAGCGATCCTCGAAGGAAGAATTGGTTTTATCCCAGGGGAAACTCGCGAAGAAATTAAGCAACTAGTACAAGACACGATTATGAAATCTGTCTTGGGCGATGAGTGGATGGATAAAAATCCACCTGTTATAGAGTGGTTTGGATGGTCAACGGAGCCATGGTATCAAGATCCTGAGAACCCTTTTGTAAAATTATTCATCGAAAATGCAGAAGATGTTATGGGACATCAAGTAATAACGGTTGGAAGAGCTGGAGGAAATGATGCACGATTTACTCAGTATTACGGAAAACAAGGATTGTGCTTTGGGCCAATTGGAGAAAATATGCATGGACCAGATGAATGTGTTCATTTAGATAGCGTAGTAGAAGTAACTAATGTTTTGGCAAATTATATTATTAAGTGGAGCGAGAGTTAATCATCGTTAACTTTTGGGAATATCCATTTCAAACTAATATAGGAAAACCATTTAATAAATATTGAGAAGATGGCACTTATGAATAATCAGCCTAGCACTGCTAGTACAACCAAACGAATAAGTGAGGATTATTTGTACACTAAAAAAACTTTTAATCGGGAAATTATTAGTGTGGAAAATTATTTGATAAAACAAATCTCTCTTAACAATTAAATCAACGAAAAAATTCCTATATTCAAAATTGATTGAAAATTAAATTAATTTATTTCCGAGATGTAAGTAAATCACATTTTAGTAGTTGGCAAGCTGATTGTTTATTAATTGTGACTGTATTGTTTAAAAACATTTAAAAGAGAGGATGTATTTATATGAAAAGAAATTATTCTGTTGAAGAACTTAAAGTGTTAGACCAAAAGCATTTTCTACACCCTACTTCACCAGTAAAGACGGAAAATGGACCGGCATTTATTTTTACAGAAGGAAAAGGTGTTTATCTGTATGATATTACAGGTAATAAAGTTATTGATGGAATGTCTTCACTTTGGAATGTGAATATCGGACATGGTAGAACAGAACTTGGTGAAGTAGCGAAGGAACAAATGGATAAATTAGCCTTCAGTTCTTGTTTTGCAACGTTTAGTAATGAGCCTGCTATTCTATTAGCAAAAAAGTTAGCAGAATTAGCACCTGGTGATTTAAATACTACATTTTTTACGTCCGGTGGTTCCGAATCCAATGATAGCGCCTATAAATTGGCTCGTCATTATTGGATATTAAAAGGGGAAACTTCTCGAAAAAAAATTATCTCAAGATCGAGATCTTATCATGGGGTGGCAATCGGTGCTACAAGTTCGACGGGTTTAAAAGGATTTCGTGATTTTACAAATTCTAATGCACCGGATTTTCTATTCGTAGATCATTTCTCCATACAGGCTTTACGTGATTTGATTGAAACTGAAGGTCCAGAAACAATAGCTGCTTTCATCACCGAGCCAGTACAAGGTGCAGGGGGAGTGCATGTTGCACCAGATAATTATTTCAAAGAAATTCGTGAAATTTGCAATGAGTACGGTATTTTGATGATAACTGATGAAGTTATCACAGGATTTGGTAGGACGGGTAAGTTCTTTGCGATGGAACATTTTAATGTGGTACCGGATATGATGTGCTTTGCAAAAGGTGTTACTAGTGGATATGCACAATTAGGTGGTGTAATGATCTCAGAGAAAATACACCAAGAATTTTCTGAGTTATCAGAAGGAACTATATTGCATGGATACACTTATAGTGGTCATCCAATGGCCTGTGCAGTTGGGTTGAAAAACATTGAAATTATAGAGAAAGATAATTTAGTAGCAAATGCAGAAATTCGTGGTCAAGAGTTATTAGCAGGGTTAAAAGTATTACAAGCGAAGTATCCATTTATTGTAGATGCAAGAGGTTTAGGTTTAATGGCAGGTATAGAAATCTCTTATGAAGGAAGACTCCTCGCTCCGCAAATAGTGACAGAGGCAGCAAAGTTGGGATTAATATGTCGCTCTGTTGTACTAGATGCTCAAGATATTGTTGTATTTTCACCACCATTATCAATAAGCCAAAAGGAGTTAAGAGATTTATTGGATATTCTAGAAAAAGCGATTCAAGAAGTAGAGAATCAGGTATTGGTAAATAAGTTGTAATACGAAAGGTGAGGTAATTATAATGAGGAAAAATTTATTTATCAATGGGGATTGGGTGGAAGCAGCAGAGTATACAGAATTACGCTCTCCATATAGTAGCGAGGTCATTGCAGAAATACCGAAGGCAAATGTCGAGGAAGTAGAAGCAGCTTTAGTAGCTGCCGATGCTGCACGTAAAACGATGGCGAATATGCCTTTGTATAAGCGTGCGATTATTCTTGAAAAATTAGCTTCTTTATTAGAAGCACGTGCTGAAGAAGCAGCAGAGCTAATAGCACTAGAAGCAGCTAAGCCTATTTCAACCGCCAAAGCTGAAGTTCAGCGTACAATTCAAACGTATAAATTTGCTGCTGAAGAAGCAAAGCGAATACACGGAGAAACAATTCCTGTGGATGCTGCCCCTGGTGGAGACGGGCGCATTGCCTATACAGTTCGTGAACCATTAGGCATCGTGGCAGCTATTACACCTTTTAATTTCCCAATGAATCTAGTAGCTCATAAAGTAGGGCCAGCAATAGCATCAGGTAACACGGTTGTATTAAAACCTGCAAGTCAAACACCATTAACTTCCTATTTTATTGGTGAATTATTAGTAGAGGCAGGATTACCGAAGGGTGCGTTAAATATCGTTACTGGTGCAGGTTCTTTAATTGGTAACAAATTAGTCACGGATAATCGCGTGAAAAAGATTTCTTTTACAGGTAGCCCCGCTGTAGGTATTGGCATACGCAATCAAGCAGGTCTTAAGAAAGTAACGCTTGAATTGGGTTCTAATGCGGCTGTTATTATCGATGAAAATGTTAATATTGATAAATTAATTCCACGTGTCGTTTCCGGTGCATTTGCATTCCAAGGGCAAGTATGTATTTCAGTTCAACGAATCTATGTTCACGAAAAAATGTATGATTTGTTTGTAGATAAATTTGTAGCAGCTACAAAAGAGTTGAAACTTGGTGATCCCCTAGATCCTACAACGGATGTTTCAGCCTTAATTAGTCCACAAGATGTAAAACGAACATTAAGTTGGATTGAAGAAGCAAAGGGGCAAGGGGCAATTATTGCAACTGGTGGAGAAACTGAAGGAAATATCTTACAACCTACCGTACTATTAAATGTAAAACCGGAGCAGAAGGTTTCCTGTCAGGAGGTATTCGCACCGATCGTATCTATTATGAAGTTTACATCTATTCAAGAGGCATTTGATCAAGTAAATGACTCCAAATATGGTTTGCAAGCTGGTATTTATACAAATAATATCCATATTGCTTTACAGGCAACGCAAAAACTCCATGTAGGTGGTGTCATTATAAATGATATTCCTACATTTCGTTTAGATCATCTACCATATGGTGGCGTAAAGGAAAGTGGTATGGGAAGAGAAGGGCTGAAGTACGCAATTGAGGAAATGACAGAAATGAAACTTGTCGTTATAAACCAAAACTAATAAAAAAATAGGTAGGAGGAAATATAATGATAATTGGTGTACCTAAAGAAATAAAAAATAATGAAAATCGAGTAGGAATTACTCCAGCAGGTGTTGTGGCTTACAAAAAAGGTGGTCATGAAGTAATAATTGAATCGAGTGCAGGGTTAGGTAGTGGATTTACAGACCAAGATTATTTAGATGTAGGCGCTCAAATTACTAAATCGACTAAGGAAGCTTGGGATGTTGATATGGTGATTAAAGTGAAGGAGCCGATTCAGGAGGAGTACAAATATTTTAAAGAGAATCTAATTCTCTACACATACCTACATTTAGCTCCAGAGCCAGAATTAACGAAAGCTTTGCTTGAAAGTAAAGTTACTGGAATTGCTTATGAAACAATTCAATTAGATTCAGGTGCCTTACCGTTGTTAACGCCAATGAGTGAAGTTGCAGGCCGAATGTCTGTACAAATTGGTGCGCAGTTTTTAGAAAATTCCAAAGGAGGAAAAGGAGTTCTCTTAGGTGGTATTCCTGGTGTTGCACCTGGAAATGTAGTGATTGTAGGTGCTGGAGTTGTCGGGACGAATGCTGCGAAAATGGCAGTAGGATTAGGTGCAAACGTAACAATTTTAGACGTTAATATTACACGCTTAAGTCAAATAGATGATATGTTCCAAGGACGTGTTCGTACACTTGCATCAAATACCTACAATATCGCTGAAGCAGTGAAAACAGCAGATTTGGTAATTGGTGCTGTGCTAATTCCAGGTTCACGTGCACCACAATTAGTTTCAAAAGAAATGATTCAATCGATGCAAAAGGGGTCTGTTGTAGTGGATGTAGCGGTAGATCAAGGGGGTTCTATTGAAACAATTGATCGAATTACTACTCATAGTAATCCTACTTATGAAGTATACGGTGTTGTGCATTACGCAGTTGCGAATATGCCAGGTGCTTGCGCGCGTACCTCAACAATGGGCTTGTCAAATGTAACTGTTCCATACGGTTTGCAAATAGCTAATAAAGGCTATCGCCAAGCTGCTTTAGATAATCCTGTTTTAGCGAAGGGGATAAACGTAGTAAATGGAAAAATAGTATATAAAGCGGTAGCTGATGCACATGGATTACCATATACGGATCTACAAGTAGAATTAGCAGCAGATTCAACTTCGGCGTTAGCAGTTAAATAGAATAAGAGAAATAATGTTATTTGAAATGAAAAGAAGGTGAAACAGAGCGTAGGACAAAAAAAGAATATCCGCATTTTTTATCTAGTATAGTAATCAAGGGAATCAAAATAAGAAAACAAGCAGGGGTAAAGGGAATGGAAGCAAAGCAACCATTCTCTGCTCCTGTTTTTTATTCCTTTATTAACCTGATTTACAGGGTATAGGCTCATCACCAAAAGTTGTGGATGACATTTGTTAAACGTATCCATTGTATATAAGTTGATTGGAGTAGAGGCTGGGCGACTCCTTGGGGATCAGCGATAGGGGAACGAAGGCTAAAACCATCACGTCCTGTGATAACGCCTTCGTGACCAACATCGTGTTGGCCCGAGACCCTGGAACGAGCAACATAGAGAAACGAAGGCTAAGAGCATCACATCCTGTGATAACGCCTTCGTGACCAACATCCTGCTGCTGCCGCTACGTTGCACTACGCTTTCGCGCAAAAAACATCTGTTGGCCCAAGCGGCTCATCGGACGCCCCCAGGAAGCTTTGCTCTGTGCGAAAGCGAAGCGACAGCAACAATTGTTTTATCTGTGCGAAAGCGTAGCGACAGCAACAACAAAGCGCCCAGTCGGAACGGAAATCAATCACACGTTTTGGTGAAGAGCCAGGGTATATAAAAACAGTAAGATATTAGGTATAATTATTAATTAAGACAAGAAAAATTATGATTAGATTAAATCTAGTATAGAAGGGGGAGAAAACTTAAATTGTCAAATAATAATAAAACGGTTATCCGTTCAATGGATATTTTAAATCTATTTATCGATCATACTGAACTGTCATTTCAAGAAGTAATTGAGTTATCAGGAATCCCTAAAACCTCTGCTTTCCGTATGTTGAAATCTTTCGAGGAAATGGAATTTTTAGAAAAGGGGACTGATGCAAAATATAGGTTAGGCATTCTCTTCCTTAAATTTGGACATCTAGTATCAATGCGCCTAGATGTGCGAAAAATTGCAGATCCAATTATGAATGAGTTACATAATGATGTAAAAGAAGCGATTAATTTAATCGTTCGTGATGGTGACGATGCTGTTTATATCGAGAAAATAGATACGAAGCAAAAAGTTCGACTCTACACAGCAATTGGTAGAAAAAGTCCTCTTTATGCAGGGGCATGCCCTCGTGCTGTATTATCCTTTTTACCGGATGCAGACATAAAGGAGTATCTCGAATCGATAGAACTTAAATCATTTGCAATGGGCACGATTACAGATAAGGAAAGGCTTTTTGAAACGATTGTACAGGCTAGAGAACTTGGTTATACAATCAGCCATTCAGAATTAGAAGATTATACATCTGCTGTTGCAGCACCGATTTACGATCATAAAGGAGAAGTCGTTGCAGCAATGAGTATTGCGGGACTAGAAACCAATTATCGAGGGGAAAACGTTGAAATCTTTGTCGATAAACTTAAGAAGGCTACCGCAGCGATTTCTAAACAATTGGGGTATGAACAGCTTTAAAAAATGGGTAGTCTCAAAAGTCATTTGAGATTACCCATTTTGTGCTGAAATTGCTAACTTTTTTAGAAAACATTACTATATAAATAATCGAATTTTGGACGATTGAATAGCCTCTAACACTTCTATAACCTTTTTAATCGGAGCCCAAATGCTAATTCATTTCGTTTTCTTTCTTGATGTATTAATGCCAATTGAGCTTCTTCAAGAGTGACCTCTTTAAAATAGACTCGACCATTTGCTTGCATTTGTGCTAATGATGGTAAATCGGCAGAAATCACTTGAGCTATTTTAGGATATCCACCAGTTGTTTGACGATCTGCCATTAAAATAATAGGTTGCCCATTGGAGGGCACTTGAATCGTTCCAAATGTAACCCCTTCCGATAATAATTCAAATGGCTCTTTTAATTGAATAGCCTCTCCTTCTAATCGATAGCCCATTCGATCTGATTGTGTTGTGATAGTGTAAGGCGTTGAAAGGAATTTTTTTAAACTCTCCTCATCGAAATGCTCATATTCAGAGCCTCTTATGAAGCGGATTGTTTGCGTTTTTTTAAATGTAACAAAGGATGTGTAATCAGCTGACCAAGAAAGGTTCGTTGGTTCTTTTTTTAATTGTTTAAAAAGATCCTCTCCTAATTCTGATCGTCTATCTAATTCAAAGACATCATTCTTCAACAATTTTCTTCCTTGAAATCCTCCAATTCCAGCACGTATGTAGGTGCTTTTACTGCTCATCACTTTGGGCACTTGAATTCCGCCACTAAACGATACGTAGGCTCGGCAACCATTAATCGCAGTATTAAATTTTAAAACAGAGCCTTTTTGAATTAAAAGTGGTCGCCACATTGGTGCTTCTTTTCCGTCTATTGTAGGTTGTAAATTACCACCTGTAATTGCGATCAGTTCATCAGTTTCAAATAAAAGGGTTGTTCCATAAAGTGTCACCTCAAGAGCACCTTCTCCTTCCGAATTTCCAACAAGTAAATTCGCAATTCGTAAGGAAATTGAATCCATTGCTCCTCCGACGATAACACCAAACTTTTGTAGCCCATATCTTCCTAGGTCTTGAATGGTTGCCAGCATACCTGGCTGTAATACCTTTATGCCCATGTTTTCATCTCCCAATCGCTCTTATATTCTTCCAACGAAATTGGTACAAACTGAATTCGATCACCCGGTTGTAATAAGGTTGGAGGAGATTGTTCAGGTAGAAACAAACGAGAAGGTGTTCGTCCGATGATTTGCCATCCACCTGGAGTTTCTAATGGGTAAATCCCTGTTTGATTTCCCGCAATTCCAACAGATCCCGGAGTAATCGATAACCGTGGAGTTTCTTTACGAGGTGTTGCAATTTGTTTGTCCATTCCTCCCATAAACGGAAAACCTGGAGCAAAGCCTATCATGTAAACAAGATATTCTACAGAAGAATGAATTTTAATGACTTCATTAGGTGTTAAACCATGATAAGAGGCTACAAATTCTAAATCTGGTCCCATTTCACCACCATATACTACAGGGATTTTTACGACACGTTCCTTCGTTGTTTCAACTATGTGAGATTGATTCATTAAAGAAAGAATTGTTGCCTTCACCTTTTCGTAAGGCATTTCTCCTTCTTTTTCTATATTTGAAAAGTATACTTCAATCGGATTGTAATACACTGTCACATTATTATAGGCAGGCACCACTTCGATGAATCCTTCAAATGGATTTCTCTCTAATAAATTCAATATATTTTTAACTTTGTTGTGAATTGCCTCACTGATTCCTTCACCTACATGTATGACTAGTGCAGAATCGCTCAAAGGTCTTATATGTACATTCTCTTTTAAATTCAGCATAAAAACCATCTCCTGAAGTTTCATAATTCGGTATATAAGTTTTAAATAACGGATTATTAAATATTATATTTAAAGAATAAACAAAAACAAGTTTAATTTAAATGAAAATTTTAAAAAAATATTCTTTCTCAAAATTTTAAATTTATACTTTTCAGCAATTATAAAATATGTTAAGATTTTTTTAAATTTCAAAACTTAAGTTCCGAATATCGGTACAAGATATTGTAAACGTATTCATTATAACTACTTAAGTGGGCAGAAAACGGGGAGAAGAAGATGTTTCGAGTTGATTTAAACTGTGATTTAGGGGAAAGTTTTGGTCGTTATCGACTTGGAGAGCAAGAAGAAATCTTAAAATATGTAACCTCTGCTAATATTGCTTGTGGATTCCATGCTGGAGATCCAACTGTCATGCGAGAGACAGTTAAGCTAGCCATTGCTAATGGTGTGAAAATCGGGGCACATCCAGGATTACCGGATTTAAATGGCTTTGGACGACGTGAGATGAACATCACACCACAGGAAGCCTATGATATGGTTATTTATCAAGTTGGAGCATTGCAAGGTTTTCTAACGACTTACAATGAAACTATGCAGCATGTTAAGCCACATGGAGCACTTTATAATATGGCTGCTAAAAGTCCAGCGATTGCTGAGGCAATTGCACAAGCCATTTATGATATTTCACCTTCACTTGTGTTATTCGGTCTTTCAGGTAGTGAATTAACAAAAGCCGGAGAAAAAGTAGGGCTTCAAACAGCCCATGAAGTGTTTGCAGATCGTACCTATCAGAAGGATGGTTCTTTAACATCTCGTAAACAACCTGATGCATTGATTACTGATAAGGAACAAGCTGTGAATCAGGTTGTGAGAATGGTGAAAGAGGGAATTGTGCTGTCACAACAGCAAATCGAAATACCATTACAGGCAAATACTATTTGTATTCATGGGGACGGAGAACATGCTGTAGAGTTTGCAAAATATATTCATTCAAAATTAGCAGAAAATCAAATCTCAGTACGTGCAATCAAGGAGGGGTAGACCAATGGGAGCAAAAATAACGGAAGTTAGTGAAGCAGTAATTGAGCAAGAGAAAAAAGGTAAATTTGTTAAGAAAACAGCAAGTAAAAGTGTGTTAATAGGAGCAGCCTTTTTAATGGCTACCTCATCTATCGGACCAGGGTTTTTAACACAAACGACAGTATTTACACAGCAATTAGCGGCTAGCTTTGGATTTGTAATTTTAATTTCATTAATCCTAGACATTGTCGCACAGGTAAACGTTTGGCGAATCATTGCTGTTTCTGGCTTGCGAGGGCAAGAAATTGCCAATAAGGTGTTACCTGGCTTAGGTGTTCTCCTTGCAATTATGATTGTTATAGGTGGTTTAGCATTCAATATTGGTAACGTTGCTGGAGCTGGATTAGGGTTAAATGCAATGCTTGGCGTAGATCCAATTATGGGTGCCATTGTAAGTGCACTTTTTGCTATTTTTATATTTATCTATAAAGAAGCAGGGAAGGCAATGGACAAGGTTGCGCAAATTGCTGGCGGTGTCATGATTCTACTCATGCTATTCGTTGCTTTTAAAACTTCACCACCTGTAGGAGAAGCGATTGTGAACACTGTTTGGCCTAAAGAAATTAGCTGGTTTGCGATTGTAACTTTAGTTGGTGGATCAGTTGGAGGTTACATTACTTTTGCTGGTGGTCACCGCCTTTTGGACGCTGGCATCAAAGGACAAGAATCCTTGCCAGAAGTAACAAAAAGCTCTGTGACAGGGATTTTGATTACTGGCGTAATGCGTATTGCATTATTTTTAGCGGTTCTTGGTGTTGTTTCAAAAGGTTTAGTCATTGATCCTGCCAATCCACCTGCATCTGTTTTCCAACTAGCTGCGGGTAATATTGGTTATCGTATGTTTGGTATGATTATGTGGGCTGCAGCGATTACTTCTGTTGTAGGTGCAGCTTATACATCCGTTTCATTTATTCGTTCATTCCACCCTAACATTGAGAAATATCATAATTGGGTGATTATAGCATTTATCGTCATTTCAACAACAACTTTTTCCTTGGTTGGAAAGCCTGTTAATGTGTTAATTTTGGTAGGTGCATTAAATGCACTGATTTTACCATTATCACTTGGCATTATATTAGTTGCTGCACACAAAAAAGATATTGTTGGTACATATAAGCATCCACGTTGGTTAACTGTAACTGGAGCAATTGTAGTTGTTCTTATGGGATATCTCAGCATTATTACATTCATTGAACAAGTTCCAAAAATTTTTAGTTAATCTAACAACCAACCATCCATGAGCATCTTTTCATGGATGGTTAATTTATAAGGAGTGAATTGATGATGACAACATATAGTGCTTTAGAGCCGAATGAAATCCGTAAACTTATTCGCAATCAAGAAATTTCTGGACCAACTTCTGGCATGTCAATTGGGTTTACACAAGCAAATTTAGTGATATTGAAGAAGGAGCATGCCTTTGACTTTCTACTCTTTTGTCAGCGAAATCCAAAGCCATGCCCGTTATTAGACGTGACAGAACCTGGCTCATTTATACCTTCAAAGATTGCTAAAAATGCAGATATTCGCAAGGACATTCCGAAATATCGTATTTATCGGGATGGTATTTTAACTGAAGAAGTATTAGATATTACAGATTATTGGGAAGAGGATATGGTAGGTTTTTTAATAGGGTGTAGCTTTACATTTGAAACACCTCTTCTTGAAGCAGGTATTCCAATAAGACATATTCAAGAAAACTGTAATGTGCCAATGTATAAAACAAATATAGCGTGTGA
This sequence comes from Lysinibacillus sp. 10T31, assembly GCF_056394365.1. Classification (NCBI taxonomy): domain Bacteria; kingdom Bacillati; phylum Bacillota; class Bacilli; order Caryophanales; family Bacillaceae; genus Lysinibacillus; species Lysinibacillus sp. 10T31. The sequence continues at coordinate 172,172 of NZ_JBFTHS010000003.1, read as the reverse complement.
AAAAGCAGGTATGTTTGAAGGACCAACTGTTGTCAGTATGCGCCCTATGACAGCAGAGGATGCGATTCGTGCAATCCAAATTACTTCGCGTTTTCCAAATGTACACGGTGCACCAATTCATATTGGTAGTCCAGAACAAATAGGTATTACGGATATTTCAAAACCAGATTTCGGTGATGCCGTGTCCATTAAGCCGGGGGAAATACCAGTATTTTGGGCTTGTGGCGTAACCCCTCAGGCAGTAGCAATGGAAAGTAAACCTTCTATTATAATTACTCATGCAGCGGGTCATATGCTAATCACTGATATAAAGGAAACAAGCTTGAGCATACTTTAAGGTATGTTCGAAGACATCTATTTATTTTCTTCATTAGTAAGTGTTAAGAGGTTGGGACGAAACCAATTTCTTAAATAATTATAAGTATATCTATGGACATTTGGTAAATAAGTATATCTCCGAGAATCATAATCAATAGTAATAGTTTTTTTAGTTGTTAAATGTTAGAAAGGGGTTATTAACACTCGAATCATAAAAATAGTTGTATAGTTCATTGTTTTCATCGTTTGTACAAATAACTTTTTTAGAAATACCATTTAATATTATATTCATAAATATTTCTCCTTATGTATGAAACAAAGACCCGATTTATGGGAAGGGGCCTTTGTTTAAATGATAGGTTATTAAAATGTAGATGACAGGGTTATAGTATCACCAATAAAGTCTATTAAATCTACTTCAATCTCTAAAGATTCAACGAAAAAATTAAATATTGCTAATTTCCCGACTAAGAATAACGATAAGTTATATGAATTAAATACTAACTCCTTAATATTGTTTGATTCTAAGGAATCTAACTCTGCTTTTACAATAATTTTTAATTTCTCATTACAAAAATCTCCATGTTCTTCATGAGAAGAATTAATCAATCTTACACTGTTCCAGGAAGATGAGGAAATACCATTATTTTTAAATACAGAAGTGTATAGTATAGAATTATTTGTTGCATTAGCTCCTAATAGCTCTTGAGCAAGAATAGCTTCTTGAGCCCACATAGTAGTAGGTGGATTCGATTCAAAATGATGCCCTAAAGATATGCCGCAATCTTTTTTTACTGATAAGGTTAATCTACTATATATATATTTTATTATGATTTCTTGTAGATGTTTCGGAATCATATCAGTATAATCAACATTTACTTTTAATTTATCAAAGTATTCATGAATTTTTGTGAGAAGTGCCCCTTTATTGGAATTAACAGCATCTCTGATTCGATAATTATCTCTCGACATTACTCTATCATGAAGTTCAATTTTTAAAAATTTTTCTTTATATGTGTTTACCCCTTTACTAATGTCTAAAGGAATCGCATCAATTACATTTTTTGTGAATTCAATAATAGTATTTTTATTGTTTATACAATTATGTAATTCTGCATTTAAAATATTTTCTTCCTGCTTATACAAAGGAACCTCTAACATAGATTTTAGTTTTTGTGCTAGTTCATGATTAAACGTGAATTCTGCGAAATTAATTCTTTTTTTATGAAAATTCCCCATAGGTATAACAGAGTTGAGAGGATTTAGTAATTCAATACTATTTTCAATGATCGAGTTTGACCTTAGAATAGCAAGTTTTTCTTCAAAGTCTTTCATAGCTTTAAAGGTAGTCTCAAGTGTTTCTTTATAATCAGTTTCATCTGATATTTCATCACGAATGTTATAAATAAATAAAACTCGTGCCCCACCAATAATAGGCTCCATTTTTTTCACTGATTTTTCATATTCAGAAAGGTTATCGGAACGCATCATAAATACATATAAATCTGCATCGTTAATATTTTCTAAGCCTTCGACATTTCCTGATACACCTGGTGTATCAGTAATAATTAAACCGTTTAACTTTATTCCCATAATATTTAAAACTAATTCACTAGGTCTTGTATGAATCTCAATAATATCATTCTTTGGATCTAAATCTTTTCGTTGACCAGCTTTGTCTTCAATTTGTTTTGAATAAGTATTGTTTTTGAAGATTTGCTCTTCAAATTTATTAAGACCATCTTCAGTTAAAGGATAACGAATACCGTTTAACGAAGAATTCGGACTAATGAATCTTATAGATTGCTGTTCTTTTGATAGTTCTTTATTTATTACATATTGGACATTTACTTTAGTGAAATCTCCACCATCTGCTGCAAAATGATTTTTGATTAAGTTTGAGTCTTCACAAAATCTCGAACATAAAAGACTCTTGCCTACACGCGCACGTCCTACTATCCCAATTTTTTTTATCATTTATATCGCCTCCTTATCTTATATTGTAAATCACAGTCATTGTTATTTAAATCCTTTAATGCAAAATAGAGCTAATAATTGTTGGTTGTGAAAAATAAATATAAAACTTTCAATGGTAGTAAGAGGCATTTGGATTTTAAGTATTTACTCTCAATTCCCTTGGAAACTGAGAATTTATCCACTAGTGTCAAATTTGGCCGAAGTCCTCACGCTTTTCTTAATCTTACCTAAGAGAAAGTACACCTAACTCACCAATCAACCCATCCCACCAATCAACCCATTCCACCTATAATATTTGGTAATGTCATAAGTCTTTAGGATTAATTTGAATAGTGAGCGAAATATAGTATAATAATTACATAATTTGTACGGAGGTGTATTATGATACCGATTACTTTTGCTCAAAAAAAAAATAATGAAAATTTAATATTAATGGTTCATGGTTTTACTGGGGGATCAGGCACATGGGTAAATGAAAATGAACTTTCATTTCAAGAGTTGTTATTAAAAAATGAAGCAGTTAAAGCTAATTTTGATATTGCGAATTTTGAGTATTATACAAAGTTTATTGCACTTGAAAAAGTTCAACAAGCAAAAAGTTTAATTAAGATTTTCTTGAAAAAAACAACAGCTACTAAAAAGAATTTAGATATAAAAAGACTTAGTGATTTCATGAAATCTTCAATCGAAACATATTGTAGTGAATATAAAAATATCATAATAATTGCACATAGTATGGGAGGACTGATTACTAAAAAATATATAATTAACGAACTTAGAGAAGAGTCTTGCAAAGTAAAACTATTTTTATCTTTATCTGTGCCTCACAAAGGTTCTGAATGGGCAACTATTGGAAAGAAACTTAAACTTAACAATCCACAGATTGAAGACCTAGCACCGTTAAGTGATATTTTAGATGAAATTACTCAAGATTGGATAAATTTAAAAAGTACTATTCCAAATACAATTTATTATTATGGATTCTATGATGACGTTGTTAATGAGAAAAGTGCAGTTGCCTATCAAAGTGATAAAATTATTAAAGTAGGTTGTGAAAACGATCATTTTAATATAGTCAAACCAAATGATACAGATTCAATGGTTTGTAAAAATATTTGTATGCAGCTTACAAACTATGTTAGAGAACAAGATTTGAAATATGTAAAGTTTGAAGATAATGGTCAGTTAGATGATGAGCTGTTTGTAATGAAATTATTAATTGCGGATGTGCATAATAAGTTAGTTTTGGATTCTAAAAAATATTTTTTTGAAGCGAATATATTGTGAAAGCACTTTTGAAAAATGGATACTCTAAGGAAGATTTAGAATTTTTATATGTAAAATTGGAGAATTTATATAATATTTATTTTGTTAAATATACGTCTGGTTTGCTGGAATCTAGCAATCAATTGGTCTCTTCATTGTATGAAATGATAATTTTAGAAAATGATAAGTCTTTAAAAGTATCAAGCGATTTAATAGATGCGGCTAGAAAAACTGGGATGTTGAATCAATTAGCAAATAAATATGATCAAGATATATGGTGGGCTAAGAACAATAATATAAAGACTGTTGAGGAATTTAGAAAGGCGAGATTTAAAGATGGAGCCTAAAAAGAATTATTACTTTATGGAACCAGAATTTGATTTTCATTATAGGTTATTGAGATTAATGATTATTTTAAATAAAAATTCATTTACATCAAAAGGTAAAAAAGTTTTAATTCTTGAAAAGATTATGATTTTTGATTTCTTAATTGCAAACCCTAAAATATTTAAAGAGATTTTAGAGTTTTATAATATAGAACTACAATTGAAATTTTCAGAGAAAGATACTATAGAAAATTATTCTTATTTGAATTTTTTAACAATGGATAAAGAATATAGAAGCCTATTGAACATATTAGTTAATAAATATATCGATTATGAAATTATTGATAAAAAAGTCTATTATTCTATTACAGAAATCGGTAAAGAATTTGTACTAGGTTTTGAGAATAGTAAATTTGAAAGATTAAATGAATTAACTGATAAACTTGATAAAATTAAAAGTAAAAATATAAGCGAACTGAAAAATCTATTGAAACAGTGAGGTGTAATAATGTCCATTCAATCACCTATATTACAATTAAAAAAGTTAGTTCTAGTTGGTAGAGATAAAAATTATGAAGTAATTTTTAAAAATGGAATAAATATAATTTATGGAGATTCTGATACTGGTAAATCAAGTATATTAAATTTAATAGATTATGCATTAGGTGGAAGTGAAATTGATTTATATCAAGAAATTGAAACACATGGTAAATTCGTACTATTAGAGTTAAAGTTGAAAAATGAAATTTATACAATTAAAAGAGATATATTTTCACCACAAAGCTATATTGAAGTATATCAAAGTAGTTTAGATGAAATGGATTCAGTTTTTCCAAAAGAATATAGTTCCAGTTTTAGTACTGAAGGACCAGCGGGATACTTTTCAAATTTTTTATTAACGGCATTAAATATTCCATTAATAAACATTAAACAGTCCCCTAGTAAAGATAGTTCAAACTTGCACAGATTGAGCTTTAGAGACATTTTTAAATATTGTTATCTAGATCAAGATGATGTTGGTAGTAAAAGTATATTAGATGCGAAAAACTTTCCTGTAGCAGTAAAAAATAAAGAAACGTTTAAATTTATACATAATGTATTAGATTCTCAGATAACCGAAATAGAAAATCAAATATCCAAATTAACAAATGAAAAACTAAGTTTGGAAAAAGAGTATGAAACATTAAACAAGTTTTTTAGAGAAACACAAATTGATACCAAAGAAAAATTAATTAGTGATAAAAATATTCATGAGTTAGAAATTAAAGAATTAGAAGAAAAGTTAAATCAAATTAATATTATGATGCAGTCAGATACTGAATTTGAGGGTGCTTTAAGAGTAGAAGTACATAGCGAAGAGGTAGAGATAAATAAGTTAATTCAAAAACGTAACGTTCTATTAAATCAATTAGAACAATATACCAAATTGAAAAAAGAATATGAGATAAACTATGAAAAATTTAAATTGTCTTTAGATGTTAAGAAAAGTATATCCAAAAATTTTAATCGTACTAGTAATTGTCCGTTATGTAACAGCTTAATGGAATTAAAATTTAGTGAACATAGATTGGAAAATTATGATAATGAAACTTTAAAAATTGAATTAAATAGTTTACGAAATAAAATAAAAGAGCTTCAAAATTTAATTGAATTAACTAGATTTGAAATTGAAACAATAGATAATGAATCACATGAAAAAAATCATAATTTAGACAAGAATAAAAAATTATTAGATTTTAAAGTAAATGAATATATTTCTCCATATCTTTCTCAAAGAGATTTGTTATTTTCAATGAAGAATTCCATTTTTGAAAAAATAGATAGGATTAAATACCTATTAAAACTAAGAAATCAAATTGAAAAAATTATTGAGTCTATTAATCAAACGAACAGTAATATAAAGGAATTAAAAGATGAATTAATTGAATTAAAGGCGAATGCGCCTTCTGTAAATGGTGTACTAGCAAACATTTCACAAAATCTCTCTGAGTTTCTAAATTTTATTCCTATAAAAAACCCTTATGGAATTAGAATAAGTGAAAAAACTTTCCTACCCGTTGTAAGAGATAGAGATTACATTAAACTAACCTCAGGAGGTTTAAGGACTTTAGTTTCGATTGGATATCTGTTTGCACTACTAAAAAATAGTTTTTATTCTAATACACAGTTTCCATCCTTATTAATGATTGATACAATTGGGAAATATATAGGGAAGACTAGTATTGAGGGTGAGATAAATCAAGAAGAAACAGATATTACAAATAATGAAGAAGCGCTAGATGACCCTACGAAATATAAAAGAATTTATGAATATTTAAATTCATTATCAGCTGAAGCGAGACTAATAGGTAAAGAACATCAAATAATTATTGTAGATAATGATTTTCCGGAAGACTTAATAGTTGATTATAGTGCCTATATTATTAAACGTTTTAGTTCAAAAAATAAACATGGTTATGAAAAAGGGTTTATAAATAATGCATAAGAAGTAGCTCTAAACAAATCATATACACATTTTTTATACGATCCTTTTTGGGGTTCTCACTACATTCAATCTACCTTGCTCTTTATTGTTTTTTAATATGTATTTTATTGTAGTTATAGATTGATTAGCTGAATAATAATGTTTTTATGAAGTGAAAGAAATGTTTTCAATTTACGAGTATTTCGGCAAAGAAAGTACATTACCGAAGATTAGTGACAGAAACCCTTGATTTCAAGGGTTGTAAGTCTTTGCTGCAATCCTTTAATAGCAACTTTGATTTTTTACTCGGTAAAGGAAGCAGTAAAAAAGCTACTGATTAAAGACCAGCAGCTAAGCAGATTCATTATTGAAAGATCTAATTAAATTTTCGATTTCTACAAAGGGGATCAGGCGATATTTAAGTCTCTATAGAAAAGGAAGGCCCTGATTTTTTGGGCTAAGTAATTTTGCTTAGCTTCAGTTATCTCAGAAATTCAATAATTGTTAAGCTAATTGTTCCAAAGAAATAACATAAAAAAATAGATTTAAATAAACCTAAGTGAAACCTAGCAATACCAAGGTTTCAGGCAAATGCTTCATTCCCTCTTGGGAGGTGCAATCATAACGTTATACCTAGAGAAATAAGCATTTTCGCTTATAATTCAGTTTTACAGTACTCGGTCAGTCGAGATTCTGTACTTTTGGATTGTATGTGGAGGTGCTTTTTCTTTGTCCAAAAAGAAGGGGATATTTGAAGTAAAATGAACAACCATTATTTCAGGTTAGAAAGCATGAAGAAAAACGAGATTATTTAACTTCTTTCAGCAAATCTCTTTTGTAACGTAAGCTACAGAAGTTTCCCACCTCTATAGGTGGTGAGATGAATGCTAAGCTACCTTTCAGCGGGTGTCCAAACACTCGCTAAATAGAGGAACTTAATCTAAGAACGCCACGTCCTGCGTCAACGATTGAGTGACCCACATCATGTTGGCCTAAAGTCTCCGGCACGGAATAGGAAAGGAGTTCACATAGGCTAACTGACCTGCATCGTGCTGGCCTAAGCACAAAGCCGATTCCGGACGTCACGCTCATTGTAACATTGGTTATAAAATAGAAAATGAGGATTGATTTTTTAAGTGGATGGCTAAAATGACAATGAAGTGGATGGTTAAATACAATTGATATAATATTAATATATAATTTTTTACCTTGAATAACATTGCTAAAAGAAGAAGACAAGATGTAAGCAAGTTTGAAGGAACTAATGAGGTGAGTATAGTTGGATTGGAAACCTGATAGAAAAGCGAAAAAAGCTATCTATAAACAACTCGCAGAATATATTGAAAAGGGAATTGCAGATGGTACATTTCCACCTGATAAACCATTGCCATCAGAGAGATATTTAGCTAGTGCTTTAAATTTAAACAGAAGTACTGTTGTTCATGCATATGACGAATTAGAATCGATTGGGTTAATTGAAAGAAATAGAGGAAGTGGTACTACCATTAGTAAAGATATATGGGGTATGACAAAAAAACGGATTCCTAGCTGGAATAGGTATATTGAGGCGGGTTCTTTTTTACCTAGTCAACCTTTATCGCAAAAAATAAGAAAAGAAGCTGTTGAACATAAATTAATAAATTTAGCTTCCGGTGAATTGTCAGAAGAACTTTTCCCAAAAAGCTTTTTAAACGAGATAACGTCAACACGTTCTTTTATTGGAAGCCTAGGATACGATCATCCACAGGGGAATGAAATCCTTAGAAATACCATTACAAAACACGTAAAAAAATGTCGGGGAATCGAAACTAATCCTTCTTCAATACTTATAACATCAGGAGCGCAACAAGCATTACATTTAGTTGTACAATGTTTGTTAAAGCCTGGAGATGCAATAGCAATAGAAGATCCTTCTTACAATTATAATCTTCCAATTTTTAAATCGGTAGGTATACAAGTACATTATCTACCAGTCGATAAGGATGGAATGAACCCAGAGGATTTGCTGACATTATATAAAAAACACCGAATTAAAATGATTTTTTTAAATCCGTATTTTCAGAATCCAACGGGCTCCTTATTGAATAAAAAGAAAAAAGAAGCGATTTTAGACATATCCTCAAAGCTTGGAATTCCAGTAGTAGAAGATGATCCTTATAGTTTAACAGCTTTTTCAGGAGAAAAAATCTCTACCCTTAAATCAATGGATAGGAATGGCAACGTCTTATACATTAGTTCTTTGTCCAAAATTGTTGCATCAGGATTACGAATAGGGTGGATTATTGGCCCAACATCGGTGATTGAAAGATTATCCGATGCGAAACAACAAATCGACTTCGGTCATTCTAGCTATACACAATGGATAGCGAATGATTTTTTAGAATCAGAAAATTTTCATATTCATATAAAAAGTTTAATTAAGGAATTAGAAAAAAGGAGAGATAAAATTATAAAAAGCCTTGATACTTATTTAAAAGATCTGGTGGAGTATTCTATTCCTCAGGGTGGTATTCATATATGGTGTAAAATACTTAAAAATTATAATGAAATCCAATTGCATGAAGAATCCATTAAGAGAGGCGTCATTTATGTACCTGGTTCTACACTGGGATCCAAAAATGGTTTTGTTCGTTTTACTTTCGCCAAGGAAGATGAAGATTCAATAGATGAAGGAATCAAAAGGTTTGCAGAAGCTCTGAATAGTTTATAGCCAATTGGATGACTAAAAATGTGTAAGAATGGATGTTTTAAAACATTTATCCCTTAGATAAATGGATGGTCAAAAAAGTATCGAATTGGATGGTTATAAAAAATATAAATCCCTTATCATGGAGAGGTGGATGATAAATCATCGATATAGCCTACTGAAAGAGTTGATATGATATGACAACGGGTATGATTATTACGCTAGTGATTGGATCTATTATTAAATTATTAATGAGCCCTCCCAGTGTAGCTGTGGCATGGGGAGTAAGTAAATTTGAACTTCATAAAAAGCTTGATTCAAAAGATGTTACGGTAACATTTAATGGGAATAATTTGGAGGAGGAAGAAAAAATTAGATTTACAGATTATTTTAATAAAGCTTCCTTTTTAAAAAAGCACTATATATTTCCAGGGAATGAAAAATTATTTTTACAGCCAGAGACTAATGTTACTCCATTTGTCATGAACGTAAAAAGAGGCAAAAAAGAGGTTGATTTCTTTGTTTTTAGTTACGACAACCACGTTGATGTAGTCAAGAAGTGCCAGGAGAAGGTTGTTTCATATAGTGTTAGTTCTGAATATCTACAAAATTTCTCCATTTTAACTACAAATACAAACCATTGAAAAAAGGTTTCGAAAATTAGGGATTCAGTCACTGACGTAGAATCCCTTTTTTATTACCCTGAAAATTAAGTGAATATAGTACCGACATTATTTTTTCAATTCAATTGAATAGAGGATTTTTTTATGACCAAAAAATCGAGATAATATTGCTACTCATCACAGCACTCAATACTTGATAAACGACTTCCTATAATAGAAATAGGAGTAATCTACCATAAGAGGAATAATTCTTGCTTCACTATTTCTTTCCCTGAAAGCTGGTATAATAATGGTAGAATAATACATTTGCGAAGGAGAGAAATTAATGACAGCTCAACAACAAGCAGCGATGCAATCCATGATTGACTGGCTTGCAGATGAACGTGAACTCGGGAAACAACCCAGCAAAATAGAAATTGCAGGAGAATTTGATTTACATGATATGCACTACTACATATTCAAGTATAAAAAAGCAATGCTCGGAAAATGGCTCCTGGCTGTATGTGGAGGCTATGAGGACCCGTCTGACACTGAGCATTGTGGTCATATATTCAGCGAGATGCAACCCTATGACCCTTCGACTGCAGAGCAAGAAGCTGTAAAGATGGTAGAATTAATCCGAGAATACTGGATGCAGCAGGCTGCAGCATATGAAGCTACCCAATCCATGGGGGACGAGACGGAAACGCAAGACAATGGATCTGGTATTTTTAACGGGTTCGTGCTACTTAATTCTGCAGAATGTGATATTGATCAGATAAAAGTCAACCTTTTGAATGATTGGAACATTTCCTGCTCATCGGTAGAGGATGAGGATGAGGAAAACGCCGAAGAATCAAATGAAGGAACCATGGTCTTTGAAGTGGACGACTGCATGTTAGCGGTAAGTTTTGTGGATGCTCCCATACCAGATGGTGAGGCTGAGCATTATGCACAGGGAAACTACATGTGGAAAGAAGCCGTGGAGGTTACTCAAACGCATGTAGCTCAAATCATCCTGGCTGTATTTACCCGTTCCGGCTCCCCGCTGGACAGCGGCAGGCTATACACCAAGCTGGCGGCCAGTTGTCTAAAGCTTCCTAACGCAATAGGGATCTATACATGTGGCACCGTATTTCAGCCTGAACTTTTTCAGGATATGGCAGAAGTCATGAAGAATGACGACATGTTTCCTTTACTGAATCTGGTTTATTTCGGCCTGGTCGGAACGGAAAACGGGGTAGATGGATATACCTATGGGCTAAAGGCCTTTGGCAAGGATGAAATTGAAATCCTGGACAGCCAAGCATCTCCTGCCGAGCTGCGTGATTTTTTGATTACTATTTCCGGATATATTGTAGAAGAGAATGTCACTTTAAGGGATGGAGAAACGATCGGCTTCTCAGCAGAGCAAAAGCTGCCAATTTCCCGTTCCGAGGGAGTTTATGTCGATGGGGATACTCTTAAAATCAAATACTAGTCTCATGCCCAAAAGACACCGTAGCAGGTGTCTTTTTTATGCTGCATAAACAATAATACTTTGCTACACTAATCGCGATTTCCATCCGTAATTGAGGAGAGTAATACCATCTTTTTCAGCCTTAAAGTAATAATGTTATAAAACCCTTAAATTCACTGGTATCAAGGTATGACTGACTATACTTTCTTTCTATAACTCGTGGCCATTCTGCACGGTCTCCGTACTTTCTCTTTAGCATACTGAACCTCCAAACTCATTGAAAATAATGAGGATATAATTCTTTATGCTGCCATATCCATTTCTTCATCTCAAGGATCATTTCCTCATAGCTTGGTATAGTAAATGAAAAATCTTTTCGTGTGTTGACTAGTGTTTTATCAATGTTTACAAGCTGATATGGGCGGATGGTTATTTTATTATCCTTGAAGTGTTTATTGAATAGTTGCAGCAGATCAAACTTTGAAATACTGCTATTGTTGACGAGGTGATAGAGGCCTGTTGTCCCTTCAATTGCTGCACGTTCAATTGCTTTTGCTAATGTTAGGGTAGTAACTCCGGTCCATATTGCGCCAGTATAGCCGTCAATAGTATCCTGTTGCTTCATAAACCAATGGAAGAGGCCTATGCCATCCTCTTTCATATCAGGGCCGATAATAGAGTTACGAAACGTCAGATGTTGAGTGCTTTCAATTTCGCCTAAGCCCTTCGTCCGGTCATAAAAGGTTACCCCGTCGTGAAGGCTTTTTTCATGATAGGGAGCGGCTTTTCCTGAAAATACACAATCCGTACTCAAATGAATAAGCTTAGTTTTCCTGTTTTTTAATAAAGATACAATGGCATGAGGCAAATAACTATTGAGATATATGCTTTTCTCACGGTTGGTTTCACAGGCATCATTTAATACACCGATACAATTGACGACAACATCATAGTCGGGATCTAGCAATAGTGACCTTAAAAAATTTGAATCAGTAATATCTCCTGTAATATTTTTTCCGTATGAAAAGACTGTTCGTGAATAGGTTGTTACATCATGCCCTTGAGAGCATAGATAGAGCGAAATCATGTGGCCAGCCATTCCAGTAGCGCCGAGAACTAAAAATTTCAAGGTTTTCCTCCCATCCAATTATGTAATTCTTCTTGAACAAGAGGGAGCTTTAATAATTTTTCTTTTATTTCAGCGACGGACAGTATTTTCGTATTAGTAGAGTTATATTCATCGGTTAACGTAATTTTAGGAGAGCCCTCATCAAGATATTTTCCATAATTTAAATCCCGATTATCTGCAGGGATTCTATAAAAATTCCCCATATCAATGGCCTTTGCAGCTTCTTCCTTTGTTAATAACACTTCGTAAATCTTTTCACCGTGCCGTGTTCCGATAATTTGTATATTATTTTGAGCTTGAAAAATTTCTAGTAAAGCCAGTGCTAAATCCTCAATATAAGCAGCTGGTGATTTTTGTACCATAATGTCTCCGTTATCAGCATGTGAGAAGGCGTATAAAACTAATTCTACTGCCTCATCAAGACTCATCATAAAGCGTGTCATTTTTGGATCTGTAATAGTTAAAGGCTTACAAGCTTTAATTTGTTCGATAAATAAAGGGATAACAGAGCCTCGTGAAGCCATTACATTTCCGTATCGTGTACCACAAATCAATGTTTGATCTGGATGAACCATTCTTGACTTAGCAATAAACGTTTTTTCCATCATAGCCTTTGAAATTCCCATTGCATTAACTGGATAAGCAGCTTTATCAGTGGAGAGGCAAATAATTTTTTTAACACCTGTTTGAATAGCGACGGTTAAAACATTATCAGTGCCAAGGATGTTCGTCTTAACTGCTTCTAGCGGGAAAAATTCACAAGAGGGGACTTGCTTAAGAGCGGCGGCATGAAAAACAAAATCGACTTCATACATTGCATTGTAAATGCTTTGGATGTCACGTACATCGCCAATGAAAAATTTAATTTTCGGATGTTGATAGAGTTTACGCATATCATCTTGTTTTTTTTCATCTCTTGAAAAAATGCGTATTTCCTTAATGTCGGTATTTAAAAATCTTTTTAATACCGCATTACCAAAAGAGCCGGTGCCTCCTGTTATGAGAAGAACTTTATCTTTAAACATTTTATTGTTTCACACCTCCCACATGTATAGGGTAATGATTCATTTTAATCCTCTTCGATGCAAATCGTATTCAGAATTCTCTCTCGGGAAGTTATACCAATATGCCAACTCATTTGTATATTTGCTCGTCGGGTTTTTATCCATTAAGGCACAGTTAAAATCCCAATCTCCAGCAATATCTTTTCTTATGGTAAAGGTTGCATCACCTATAAAACTTCTTCGAATAATTTTAAATTGTCCAGGTAATGTGTAGCGATTAGATTCATCTTTAAAAAATGCATAGCCTGCCTTTGTTAGCATGTTGTAGTAGTAAATATCAAACTGACCATCTACTTGGGCTAAGACGTTTCGAATAGCTGGTAAATAGTGATCATCACTATCAACGATAGCTATATAATCACCAGTAGCTTCAGTGATACATCGATTATAGGCTACACTAGCACCCAAATTAGTTGGATGGGTAATTATTTTTAAGGCTGGACAGTTTTTTTGATAGTCCTTTAATAGGGCTAAAGTATTGTCGGTTGAGCCATCATCGCAGACGATAATTTCATAGGCATATTCTATTGGGATACTTTCCAACATGGTCAATATCCATTCTTCACTATTATAGGCAGGTGATAAAAAGCTAATTTTCATGTAAAACCTCGATTCTTTTATTGTGAGTAGAAATGTTTAATAGGCGTAAGCAGAAGTTTTATAAAGTCTAATGCTGTTAGCTTTGATTGACATAAAGGATTCTTTATTACAATATGCATTGCAAGAGTTGTTCTGTAGGCAATTGTTTACCCTCGTTAGATATTTAAAAGAGAGAAAGCACTTTAAAAATAAGGTGATTTTACTAGTGTATACATGGTATTTATACTAATCTTTTCACGTTATTAAACGAGAAATCATAATTTAAGGAAAATACAGTCGTTAGATAAAAGGGGGATGTTATGTCCAAAAAGATAGCCTTCATATGTAGCGTGGAATCATATAAGCTCTCCGACGCACATATTTTTAAAGATTTGTGCCTAGTTCCTATTTTGTTAGGTGAATACTTAGGCTATGATGTTAGTATTTTAACGACGGAAATGAATGAAGTCTTATTAAAACAAACCTTTCCTTCTGTCACTTTTCAACCTATTCCGTTTGGGGATGGCTATGTTGCTAATATGAATACCTATTTAATAGAGCATGCGAAGGACATCGATATTGCATTTGCAATAGGGCCGTATCCATCGTATTTGTCGATATTAAAAACCTATAAAAAATATAATCCGAACGGAAAAATTTATATGAAACTAGATGTTAATCGGTTTTGGTTAAATCGATTGAAAACCTATCCTTATTTTACGGAGTTACTCCAGCTTTGTGATGTGCTGTCCTCTGAATGTGAATCCATTCAAAACTCTATTCATGAATTTTCGAATTTAGATATTAAACGTATTCCTAATGGCTTTTATGAGCTGTTTCAAACAGAGCCTGTTTTATTTAACGAGAAAGAAAATAGAATATTAACGGTTGGTCGTTTAGATGCTCCTGAAAAACAAATTCTTTTAGCGGTCAAAGCATTTTTAGCAGCACAACTGACAGATTGGGAGTTTCGGTTAGTAGGTCCAATGTCAGAGGCGTTTAGACAGGAGCTGTTGAACGTACTTGATGGAAGCCCATTCGCAGCGCAGGTCACTATTTTAGGACCGATTTATGATAAGGTGCAACTGGAGGAAGAGTATAGAAAGGCTAAAATTTTCTGCCTTACCTCATTAGTAGAATGCTATGCTCATGTTTTTGCTGAGGCCGCAAAAAATGGTTGTTATATCGTAACGACTGATGTAGATGGGGCTGCGGATATTACCCATAATCAACGCTATGGAACAATTCATCCGACACATGATTGGCAAAGTGTAGGACGGACATTGCAACAAGTAACGAAACAGGAAGTTTTATTGGTTGATACATGCGAACATCTACAAGCATTCGCAAGAGCGGAATTAAATTGGAAACATATTGTGCAAAAAGTGGCTCAATATTTAGAGGAAAAGCCAAGTTTAAATTAGATCGAATAAGAGGAGTAATCTTTAATGAAAAATAGATTCATGATTTTGACCATATGCAATTATATAACGTAATTAGAGTGAAGACAGGGCGACTCCTTGAAAGAGCCGATAGGGGAACAAGGTTAAAAGTATTAAGCGCCTTCGTGATGGTTCGGGAAATAAACCCAAAAACCAATGTATAAAAAAATCCCCTAGATTTTTCATCATCTAGGGGATAATCCTTTTACACTACCTTCTACCGAAAATATTCTATTCTTCTACTAAGTTCGTTTTTTCAGTTGTTTTATCCCGCATTAACGGGCAGTAATTTATCTGTACAGAAAGAGAAGCGACTAGCACCTCAAAACTATGCAAAGGCATTGAGATGAACTGCCCGTAAACGCCAGATTGGTGAAGACTAATAATCAGTGKGGATGAAAAATCCCCACTGATTAAAGTCTTACTTTATTTCAAGTGTATATGGTTGAGTACTAGCTTTGCCGTAATATTCACTTACTTCAATATAGTAAGTTCCTTTATCCAGTTCGACTGTACCTACTTCAGCATCTCCAGCTCCGTAAAAATCTAAAGTTTCTACTGTTTTTCCTTTTGCATCAATAATACGGATGACGCCATCTAGTGCTTTTTCTGTTTTAAGAGAGAAGAACACATCGCGTTTGCTGTCGTTTTTAAATTCAAAATAGTCCTTATCGCCAAATGGAACACCTGCATTTAGATATTGAGAAGCTATCCATTTACCATCTTTTTTCGTAAGCGCAGTTGGTTTTGTCGGTATACCGTTAACTAATTTGGAATCTGCATCTTCATCTGCTTTTTTATGATCAAACAAAGTTAAAGTATACGGTTGGATTGATACTTGTCCAACATTGTTTCCGTTAAGAACAATAAAATACGCGTGATCCTTTTTGGCTTTAAAAGAAGTATTTACATCTGTTGTTCCTCCAAGACCTAGTAGTAGTTGAAGGAGGTCTTCACTCTGTCCAAATGGAATCTCTGTTGCCAATTCTGCTGGATCAATTTTCTTATTACCATTTGTATCTTCTATAATGGAGCCTGAAAACTTCAAGTCATTTAGAAGTTCTTTTGGTAATTGCTCTAGCTGTTCTTTTGTATATGGTACAGAAGAAATAAGAAGGCTCATGACTTCATCTTTGCCTTGTTGTCTAAAATAGTAAAAATCTGTATCATCTTGATAGATTAGATGATCTTTGTAAGTGATATTAGGTCCAATCGTTTTAGCAGTTTTTGGTGTATTATTTTTTCTATTATACTCTGCTGGAATAGCTGCCATTTTACTTGTTTTAAGTGTATACGGTTCAGCAGAACGCTCACCAAGATTCATTACTTGTACAACATAGGTTTTATCCTTTTGCAATGCAATTGTCTTAGCTTCGTTTTCATCAATTTTTGATCCAAGAAGTAGGCTAAGTATCCCCATATCATTAGTTAATGAAGAAACTGGGATTAATTCATTTGTTTTCTCATCGTATTCGAATATATTACCAGCTGGTGATTGGTTCAACCCTTTTTGAATATTGAAACCATAAACGGCATTTTCTTTAGCTGTAAATGTGAAGTAATCTTCATCGTCTTCAGTTTGGAAGTATGCTTTTTGATCTTGACCAATATCAAAACGAATCGCTTGGTCCATAATTTGGTCAGCGTTTTCCGGTTGTCCCATAGCATTTGGATCCATGAATATATTCATAAAATCATTTACTTGATTACGTTTTTTTGTTTTATATTCAGCTAAAGATAAAGGATCTTTTTGTATGTTGTTTTCTTGCATCTCCCCATTAAATGTAAGGCCGTCTTCATCTTGTGGAAGGGTTACGACTTCACTTTTTAATGTGTAAGGAATGATTGATTCACTAACAGTTTCTTCAGTATTAATACCGCCGTTATAGAACATTTCAAGTGAAAAATTGTTACTGTTATTATTAGATACACTTATTACATACTCTTCACCTGGCGTAGCATCGACTACCAAGTTTACTCCATCGCCTTTATCTGTACCATAAGATGCTCGGATTGGATATGCTTCATCTAAACCTTCAGCATCGACTTCCTCTGTTGGTACATTAGCTAAGTCTTCTTTTAAATAAAGCTCCATGGATGCAGTAACACCTGGAATTCCAGTTAAATCAAATTTCAGTGTTGTTGGTTCATTTACTGAAAATGTAAAATAGTCTTTGTCACCTAGATGATCTTCTGAAAGTAGGGTATAGTTTTTCCCTTCTGTACTGAATGGGAATTTTTCAATCTTCTCCATATGCTCCATATCTAATGAATCAATTGGTAATTTATTAGTTGTTTGAGCTGTGAAGACATAGTTAGAATCGCCCTTTGAGCTATAGTTGCCATTATGATCTTTAACTCCAATAAGAAGGGTTCCCTTTTGCTCTGCTTTATATAGGTATCCTTCTTGCTTGCCAACGCGAACATCATTGACGTTAATTGGTTCTACTTCTTTGCTGTTACCTTCAGGGTAGAAGTACAAATCAAATGCATAATCATATTTGTTTGCACCGTTTAATGTCAGCTGGGCATATTCATTTGCATCTAAATTAACCTTGTACCATTTCTTTTCGTCTGGTTGGTTGAATGTGCCTTTTTCTGTATTTAATGTATCCTTTTTAAGGGTTTTTGCGTTTTTCAAGCGCTCTTCTTTTGTTTCTGAATACTGTTTTGGTAAATCTTTTATATTAAACTGTAATGCACTTACAGGATCTACAAGTCCATGTCCATATGTAAGGTCATAGCCTTCATCACCTAAATCCTTTGCGGTCATTTCGAGAATAGCTTCTATTTCATATGGCTTTAAATCTGGGTATTTTGATTTTAATAGAGAAGCCACACCTGCAACAACAGGAGATGCCATCGATGTTCCACTAAATTTTACAAAGGATGATCCTTTTTTCTCATCATGAACCGTACTGTAAACTTCTTCACCTGGAGCTACTAGATCAACCGATGGACCATAGTTTGAATAGCTTGATAGCTTGTTTCTATCATTCGTAGAGCCTACACTAATCACGCCTTCGTAAGAAGCAGGGAAGGAGTAATTGTCTGTCGATTCATTTCCAGCGGCTGCTACAATGGTAACTCCTTTATCAATTGCTTTCTGAACGGCTTCCTGCATTAATGGAGATTCGCCGTAGCCACCAAGGCTCATATTGATAACATCAGCGCCTTGCTCGATTGCATAAAGGATGCCTTGTGCAATGACGAAATCATTAGCACCATCTTTTCCGTTGAATACATCAATTGGAAGAAGCTTGGCATTTGGATTAATCCCGTGACCCCCAATTCCATTATCTTTTGTAGCGCCAATAATTCCTGCTACATGTGTTCCATGATCACCAGGATAAGAAGTATTGGCAGGTGCTGCAGCATTATATGGAGGTAGCACTTGAGATTTTAAATCTGGATGTTTAAAGTCTACACCAGAATCGATAACTGCCACTTTTACATCATTGTTACCTGCTAACTTTAGAGCTTTATCAATTTGAAGTAGGTTTAAATGATACATATCCTGTTTCTTTGGATCTGTTTTTGTGCCAAAGGAATGATACACATAGCTTGGGGATACACTTTTAACCCCTTTTTGCTTAGCATAATATGAAACTGCTTTTTCTAAATTTGTTCCTTTGTTAAGTTGGATAACATCGTAACCTAATGAAGGAATAGAGCGAATCACTTTTGAGCCGATTTTCTTGTGCACATTGTTATCAAGACCTGAATGCTTGATAATAATAGTATCCTTACTAATCCATTCTTTTTGATTCTTAGATGATTGATCCTTATTGCTAGCTACTTTCACTAACTCTTGGTTCTTTGCCGGTGCTTCAGCAAAGGCAGAAGCAGCAGGAACCATTAGTGTAGCAGATGCTACTAGAGCGATTGATTTCTTTTTCCAGTTCTTCAACTGTTTTCCCTCCTTGGGTGTATTAAATATTTGGGCCATCTCTACTATTACGAATGAGTAATAGAAAAGTTTCGTAAATGAGGATATATTTTTCCAAAAGTACCAATCTATATTTTTCCATAATATTTTACCCATGATAAAAATATGTAGAAGAGAGATTTAATACAGGCGACGGCTCCATTCCTACGCTGGCGTAGGAGGATGGATTCAGCCACAATTGAAAAGTACCAACTATGGACAAATTAACTTAAAGCTGCTCTATAAGTCTGTGTAAATCTTCCTTCGAACGAGGTATTTTGATGTTATTCTCAAATAGTTTTTTATTTTGTAAGGCAATGGCCATTTCAAAGACCCATGGGCGTTCAAGATGGGCTCTTTCAAGCAAATCCTCTTGAAAGAACATTGCAACTGGATCCCCATAATAAATAATTCTTCCAGCTTCCATCACGATGATTTGATCTGCCCATTCATAGGCTAATGAGATATCATGGGTTGCCAGTAAAATTGTTCGTTCACCGTTTTCTAACGTAGCTAAATATTGTAAAACTTGTGCACTATAATAATTATCTAGTCCAGCAGTCGGTTCATCTAATAATAAAACGGAAGGTTCCATTGCAAGTACTCCTGCCATGGCGACACGTTTTTTCTGTCCAACACTTAAAAAATGGATCGGTTTATCTAGCAATGCTTCGACTTCGGTTTGAGCGACAGCCCACGCAATTTTCTCTTCAATTTTTTCAGTTGTCCAGCCAAGATTCAGAGGCCCAAATGCAATATCTTGCTTAACTGTGCCAGAAAAAAGCTGGTTGTCTGCATCCTGAAAAACAATGCCAACCTGTTGACGCAATTCTTTTAATGCTTTTCTACTATAGTTAAGTTCTTTGCCACAAAAGGATATACTTCCAGCAGTAGGCTTCAAAATACCATTTAAATGCTGAAATAACGTTGATTTACCAGCCCCATTATGACCAAGTAAAGCAATTTTCTTTCCCTTTGGAATCTGAAGTGTAATATCCGTTAAGGCATGAGTTCCATCTGCATAAGCGTAGGATAAATGTGTTAAATCAAAGTATAAGTCTGTCATTAGAAAAAACCTCCGTAAATGATAAGGAGTATAAAAATAGTAGTAATACCTAGCCAATTTTTCACGTTATAGGTAATATCCTCCTGCCAATAGACAGTTTCGCCACCGCGTGCTTCCATTGCATTGTTTAGTTCACGACTTCGTTGGAACATTTCGGCAAATAAAGCTGTAATCAGCATTGATACCGAGCGAAGCCACTGCATAGGGGAGCTGTACCCAAGGCGGGCCTGTTGGGCAAGATGAATTTTTTGCATACTTTCTAAAAAGATAAAAATAAAACGATACGTTAGTTCTACTAGCTCTACAAATAGAGTTGGAAGTCGCCATTGTCGTAGAACGTAGCAAATGGATTGGACTGATGTTGTGAGAATTAAAAAATACAAACAGCTAATGCTTCCAAGGACAATGAAAAAAAGCTGCTGAGCTGTTACTAGGCTTGCACTGCCGACAAAAATAGTCCAATTATGAAGAGAAAATGACCAAATGTTTGATGGAAGCTTGTTAGTTGCCGGCGCGATAGATATTAAAATGGATACAAAACTTGATAGTAAAAAAAATCCAGGTAGCAATAGTAATTTTGCATAATATCTTGTAGGAATTTTTGCGCCTAAAATGATAAAAGCACTCATCACAATAAATGTAATGAGTGAAATTCGTTCATCTCTCATGATAAGCGACAATATAAGCAGTCCAAGGGATAACGTCATTTTTTCTAGCGGATGAACAGACGCTAATTTATTCAAATAAGCATACTTATCAATGAGTAACATCGCTTAACCCTCTTTATGTTTGCCGCGCATTAAGCCGATGAAATAGCCGATAAATCCAGCTCCGATAGCAGCTTGTAGTGCGAATAATAAGCTTTCAATTTCACCACTTGGCGGCTCCCATAAGCTTTCAAACCATGGCTCGTAGCTAGCATCAATTTCACTAATTGCTGCTTCCGCTTCGCCATCAGCCCCTCCGAATTCTGCACCTTTTTGAATAAACAGGGGGACGATTGCTAGTAACACAACAATGGCTAAGAGCAGTAAGTTTTTTTTCATTTTAGTGAGCCTCCTTTGCTGAGAACACACGTAAAGCTTTTAATTCACTGACATTGTATTTTTTCAGGAAGTTCATAACGATCACTGTTAAAATTCCTTCACTAACAGCAAGAGGAATTTGCGTCAACGCAAAAATACCTGCAAACTTTGTGAATGAAGCCATAAAGCCTCCGACCTCAGAAGGGAAGGCAAGGGCTAATTGCACAGAAGTGACAATATAGGTTCCTAAGTCACCAAGCATTGCTGCTAAAAAGACAGCGATGGAAAATGATAGTCCTATTTTTTGTGAGCCCTTAAAAACATAGTAAGCGATAATAGGGCCCATAATTGCCATGGAAAAGGTGTTTGCCCCTAATGTTGTAAGCCCACCATGTGCTAAAAGTAAAGATTGGAATAATAATACGATTGTCCCGATAACACTCATCGCTAATGGTCCGAAAAGAACTGTTCCAAGCCCAACCCCAGTTGGATGCGAGCAACTCCCCGTTACAGAAGGGATTTTTAAGGCTGATAGTACAAAGGCAAAGGCACCCGATAGCCCTAATATCATTTTTGTTTCCGGATTTTCATCAATGGTTTTACGAATTGAACGTAATCCTAAAATAATAAAAGGAATCGATATGACCCACCAAAAAATCGCCCATTCAATTGGCAAAAAGCCCTCCATAATATGCATCGCAAATGCACGGTTTGGCACGAATAAAAATGCCAATAAGAAATAACTAAGCTTCCAACCTGAAAATTTCAAAAATCTCTCCTCCTCATTAAAATATTTCGAATTAGTATGCGAACTAAACAATTTCTGAATGAAAATAAAAAGCACTTTTCCGTTTTGGAAAAGTGCATAGCTAAAAAAGCAAATAAAATTCTAATCTGCTAAGCCGCACACCCATCCTCGTAGGTTGAAACGATCACATATTTTTCGGCAGGTCTCCTGGCTTTAGTTCAACGTTTTATAGGCCTTCCCATCCTTTGGACAGTGACATTATCTATAAAACTCCCTAGTACAGTGGCGGGACCGCGCCGGACTTGAACCGGCTTCCCTTTTAAGCGAAATGATGAACAATTCGCACCGAAAAAAGATGAAGTTGTGAGATTTCACGACAAAGTGTAACATGATTTTCCATATATATGCTATACTTTTTATGAAAAAATTTTTAATTGAGTCTCTATGTCGAAAATTCGGATAAATCTAAAATAAATGTCGCATTTCTCAAAAAAAATTAATAATAATGTCACAATTTTAGAAAGAAATGTTGAAATTTTAAAAAAATAAGCTATGATAGAAACAGTTTTCTATTACATTTAAATTCTTTCAGCAAATGTCTCCTACCTCTATAGATGGTGAGATGAATGCGAATTTAAGCTACTTTTCAGCGGGTATCCAAACATCCGCTGAAAGAACTTTAAGCCTCCGGCGGATGTCACGGAATTATGCCGAGGCATAATTGATATAAAAAAATTCATATAAAACATATCCATAAGTGCTTGAATATTTTCAAGATAATAGGGAAATCGGTGAAAGTCCGATACAGCCCCCGCTACTGTAATAGCTGATGAAATCGCAGATGCCACTAGTGAAAACTAGGAAGGCGCGAAAGTAAAAGGAAGCTTAAGTCAGGAAACCTGCTTATGTGATGATGCATGCAAACTTTTCGGAGGGAGAAGTTGAAGCGAGAGCGAGTACCCGTATATATTCGTTTTTATTTGGCTTCTACTAAACCTTTACTCTTCGACTAGAGTAAAGGTTTTTCTTTTTCCTAAAAGCAAATGAGGGGAGAACAACTATGACAACTTGGAATTTAGAGGGGATGAAAACACATCTTTTTATTTGCAATGGTAGTAGCTGTATGAAAAAAGATGCTGAGGACATTACGCAGGCAATCCGTGATGAAATACAGTTGCTAGCGCTTGATAAGGAAATACATACGACAAGGACCCGCTGTAATGGCAGGTGTAAGGATGCTTGTGTTGTCATTGCTTATCCTCAGGGGAATTGGTACCGTGTGCCGACGATGGAGCATGCGAGAGCACTCGTACAAGATTTAAATCATGAAGCGTTACATAATGAGCATGTTTTTACATTGCGTGAAGGTTCGTTGCAGCGTACAGCGCAAACAACAGCCATTAAAGGCATTGAAAAGGTGAAAGAGGGGTAACAAAATGGCTCAAAAAGGTAAGATTTTCGTAGTTGGCTTTGGCCCTGGAGACTTTAAACATATTACGACTCGTGCTGTGGAGGCACTACAACAAAGTCATATGATTATAGGCTATAAAACTTATGTTGAACTGATTCAGGATTTAGTTAGTGCAAAGTCGATTATTAGTACTGGTATGACAGAGGAAGTTTCACGTGCACAAGAAGCGGTGCGTCAAGCAGAGGCTGGAAGTATCGTATCGGTCATTTCCAGTGGAGATGCCGGGGTTTATGGAATGGCTGGATTAGTGTATGAAGTATTAATCGAGCTAGGTTGGACAGAAGCAACTGGTATCGAGGTAGAAATTGTTCCAGGTATTTCAGCTATTAATTCATGTGCAAGTTTACTAGGTGCTCCCATTATGCATGACGCCTGTACCATTAGTTTAAGCGATCACCTAACACCTTGGAATTTAATTGCAAAACGAGTGGAAGCGGCAGCAATGGCGGATTTTGTTATTGCTCTTTATAACCCGAAAAGTGGACGTCGTACGAGACAAATTGTAGAGGCACAACGAATTTTATTGGAATATCGTTCTCCAGATACGCCGGTTGGACTTGTGAAAAGCGCGTATCGTGACCGTCAGGAAATTACGATGACTACTTTAGCAGAAATGCTTGAACATGATATCGGCATGTTAACAACGGTTATTATCGGGAATTCAACAACATTCTTCTACGACAATAAAATGATTACGCCACGTGGGTATCAGCGTAAATATACACTTGGTGAGGAAAAACAGCCGTTACGACCACATCAACGACTTAAGGAAGAAAATGAACCATGGGCGATGAATCAAGAAACAGGAGCGGCACGAAATGATTTTGCGACCGATCCTAATGCCAATCGTATTAAGCCCAGTTTAGCCATAACACCACAACCAAAGCCTAAAAAATCATCACTTGAAATGGCGACAGCTGCTCTTACTATGGTGAAGGGAACAAGCGCGGTGAAAGTAACGCCTAAGCGTATTCAACAAAAAATCGAATCTATTTTTGAATTAGCGGTTAGTCCTGGGGTTGCCAATAAGTTCTTTAGTCCTCAACAAATGATGACGTTAGCTGAGGTAGTTGGCGAAGAAGGAACGATGGAGTATACACCAGACCATCAAATTCATTTGAAAATTCCAACGTCTGAGCCTGAAACGATTACCGCAAAACTTCGGGAAGTTGGCTTTTTACTAGCACCACTTGGTGACGTATTATCGTTAAAGGCTTGTGACTTCTGTTATGGAGAAAAGTTTGATTCGATTCCATATGCTGAAGAGATTCAAGAAAAGCTTGGTGGTATGTCGTTACCGAAAACATTAAATATTGGCTTTAACGGCTGTGGTATGGCGTGTTATCGAGCGGTATTTGATGATATTGGCATTGTTTATCGTAAAAGTAAATTTGATGTTTTTATTGGTGCCAAGCCGGTTGGTCGTACAGCACATGCGGCCCAGCCAGTTGTTGAGGGGTTAGAGCCTGATCAGCTAATACCACTTATCACAGACATTATCGAAGAATATAAAGCCAATGCGCATCCAAATGAACGTTTGTTTAAATACTTCAAGCGTGTGAAAAAGATTCTACATTTTACGTATCAGGATATGTCTTCAAAAATAAAAGTTGAGCCCGCACCATGCGGCGACTAGTGAGGGGTAATGAGATGAAAGCAATTTTATTTGTCGGCCACGGGAGCCGTTTAGCAGCAGGGAATGACGAGGTACGCACGTTTATCGAGCAAATGACACCTCGTATTGATGATAGCTTTTTAGTAGAAACATGTTTTTTAGAGTTCGCTTCGCCAAACATTGAAGAAGGTATTACGAACTGTGTGAAGAAGGGTGCTACAGAGGTACATGTTATTCCGATTATTCTTCTTCATGCTGGACATTCCAAACTACATATTCCAGCAGAAATCGAACATGCGCGTGAGCATTATCCAGATATAACGTTCACATACGGTCAAACAATCGGTGTCCATGAAGAGATATTTGCTATTTTAGAAGACCGTTTAGCAGAAATTGGTTTTAGTGCTGAAGAAGAACATAAAGATACAGCCGTTTTATTAATTGCACGAGGCGGTAGTGATCCATCTGCAAATGGTGATTTTTATAAAATCACACGTTTGTTATGGGAAAAGCTCCCTGTTCAGTATGTGGAAAGCGCATTTATGGGTGTCACAGATCCACGTGTAGAAGAAGGAATAGAGCGCTGTGTGAAGCTTGGTGCCAAAAAAATCATTATGCTACCGTACTTTTTATTTACAGGTATCCTAATGGAGCGTATGAACGACATGTGCAAGCAATTTAACGAAAAATATGCTGACTGTGATCTTCAAATTGCCAACTATTTTGGCTATCATGAGCGTTTGCAAAATGTGTTATTAGAGCGTATTGAGCAAGCTGTGAATGGTACATCGACAGGTATGCAAGATTTAGAAAATTATCGTGCTTATGCGGCAGTGCATGGACCTGCGCATCATCATCACCATCATGACCACGACCATGGACATGACCACCACGACCATGATCACGACCACGACCATGATCACGACCATGACCATCATCACCACCATGAAGAGGAGCCGGTAAAATGATTTTCATGTTAGCAGGGACGAGCGATGCTAGGAATCTAGCACTTGAACTACAGTCAGCAGGTTATGCTGTGACGGCTACGGTCGTTACTGATTCAGCCGCTTCAAGCCTTGCAGAAGTCGGTCTACCTCATTTAATCGGTCGTTTAACGGCAGAGGAGATGGCGACGATTATCACTGAGCGAGGGTACCGTTTAGTTGTAGATGCCTCTCATCCATTTGCCGAAGAAGCTTCAAAAAATGCCATGGCGGCAGCAGAGCAAGCCAATGTTCCGTATATTCGCTATGAACGTGCTCATGAGCATTATGCCCATCCACTAATTACGGTTGTGAAGGATTATGAAGAGGCTGCCCATTTAGCAGCTGAAAAACGTGGTGTCATTATGTTAACTACGGGCAGTAAAACGCTGGCTACCTTTACAAAGGTATTACATGGCTTAGAAAATACGCGGGTGATTGCACGTATGCTTCCTCGACTCGATAATATGGAAAAATGTGAAGCACTTGGTGTGGCACAAAGAGATATTGTTGCCATACAGGGCCCTTTTTCTAAGGAATTAAACGAAGCACTGTTTCGTCAATATGATGTGACATTGATGATTACGAAAGAAAGCGGCAAGGTTGGCTCGGTGGATGAAAAGTTAGACGCTGCCCTTGCATGTGGCATTGAAACGATTTTAATTGCAAGACCAAATATAAAATACGGACAGCAATATTCTACATTTGAAGATGTATTACAAGCTGTACAAAACACACTTTAGGAGGCAATTCAAATGGATTTTAAAACAGATTTCAAACCTTTAACAGTAGACCCAGATAAAATTTACGATTACAGTTTTTCAATTATTGCAGAGGAAATGGGCGAGCATAACTTCTCAGAGGACGAGTGGAAAATTGTACGCCGAATCATTCATGCTTCTGCTGATTTTGAACTAGGACGTAGCGTTATTATTACACCAGGAGCGATTGAAGCAGGTATTAAATCAATTCTTGCCGGTCGCCATGTCATTGCAGATGTGCAAATGATTGAAAGTGGTTCAGGTAAAAAACGCTTCCAAAAGCATGGAGGCGATTTACACTGCTATATTGCAGATGAAGACGTATCGATTGAAGCGAAAAAAATAAACACGACACGTGCGATTATTTCTATGCAAAAGGCTGCTAAATTACATGAAGGTGGCATTTATGCAATTGGGAATGCACCAACAGCATTACTTGAATTAATTCGTTTAATTAAAGAAGGCTTAGCGAAACCAGATTTAATTATCGGTATGCCAGTTGGCTTCGTGTCAGCTGCTGAATCGAAGGAAGAGCTATTAAAACTAGAAGGTATTCCGTATATTACAAATGTTGGTCGTAAAGGCGGTAGTACAGTGACGGTTGCCGCATTGAATGCTGTCTCACTTTTAGCGGATGAACAGGCGAAAAAATAATGGAGCGGAAGCCTAAAAAGGATCCCAAGGACATGCGTCACGGTTATACAACGGGATCCTGTGCGACTGCAGTAACGAAGGCTGCGTTACTTGCCTTAATTACAAATGAAGAGCAAGAAACTAGTACCATTCATTTGCCGATTGGCCGAGATGCGACCTTTACGATAGAAAAATGTACATTTCAGCAGGATGCTGTCAGCTGTGAAACGATTAAAGATGCTGGTGATGACCCAGACGCAACACATAAAGCACTCATTATCGGCACAGTAAGCTGGTCGGCTATACCAGGTATTCATTTGGACGGCGGAATTGGTGTCGGGCGTGTAACAAAGCCCGGCTTACCAGTACCTGTCGGAGAAGCAGCCATCAATCCAGTACCACGGAAGATGATTCATAGTACTGTACAGGGCGTACTTGATGAATTTCAAATTAAACGAGGCGTTAATGTAGTTATTTCCGTTCCTAAAGGTGAGGAAATTGCTAAAAAAACGTTAAATGGGAGACTTGGTATTATTGGAGGCATCTCCATTTTAGGCACAAGGGGAACCGTCGTGCCTTTTTCAAGTTCCGCCTATATGGCCAGCATTGTCCAAGCGATCAGTGTTGCAAAAGAGGCTGGTTGTGAGCATTTAGTTGTTACGACTGGTGGACGTAGTGAAAAGTATGCGATGGCACAGTACCCTCATTTGCCAGAGGAAGCGTTTATAGAAATGGGCGATTTTGTAGGCTTTACATTAAAGCATTGTAAACGACTTGGTATGAAGCGAGTATCGCTTGTTGGTATGATGGGGAAATTCTCGAAAGTGGCACAAGGTGTCATGATGGTGCACTCCAAAAGTGCGCCTATTGATTTTAACTTTTTAGCTCAATTAGCAGTGGATATAGGTGCAGATGGTGAAACCGTTACAAACGTACGAGAGGCAAACACTGCTTCACAGGTCGGAGAAATTATGGCAGAAAAGGGCTATGATGCATTCTTCAATCACTTATGTGAAGCGTGCTGTTATTCATCATTACATCATATTAAGGGTGGTTTAACGCTTTCCACATCGATTTATTCGATGCAGGGACAATTATTAGGAAGGGCTGATGACATTGCATCGATCGATGAAATTGATTGGGATCGGGGATAACGGACAAGAAAGCTTGCTACCGCAATATGTGCAGTGGATTGAAGACTGTGAGGTACTTGTTGGTGGGGAGCGTGTTCTAGAATTTTTCCCGAACTTTACTGGTGAAAAAATGTTGATTAAAGGTGGTCTTTCAGCGCTTGTTGAAAAATTATCTACAGAAACAAGAAATACAGTTATTTTAGCTTCAGGGGATCCATTATTTTACGGAATCGGTGGTTATTTAGCGAAGAAGCTAGACATTGAAGTTTATCCGTATATGAGCTCAATACAGCTTGCTTTTTCTAAGATGGGAGAAAGCTGGCAGGATGCTTATGTCACAAGTATTCATGGGCGCTCCATGAAAGGCTTAGCACAACGTATTGATGGTAAAAAGAAAGTGGCATTGTTAACAGATGCAGAAAATAATCCGAATGCGCTAGCACGTTATTTAAAACATTTTGGCATGACAGAATACCGTGCGTTTGTTGCAGAAAATTTACAGGGTACAAATGAGAAATTCGGCTGGTATTCGCTTGATGAATTAGAGATGGCTGATTTTTCTCCGTTAAATGTTGTCATTCTACAGCAAACTTCAGTACCGAAACGTTATGCTCTCGGTATTGATGATGAAGAATTCTCACAGCGTAAGCCAGACAAAGGGCTTATTACGAAAAAAGAAATTCGTGTTTTAAGTTTACAAGCGATGCAGCTACAGAAGGATAGCGTCGTTTGGGATGTTGGCACATGTACGGGTTCGATGGCCATTGAGGCAGGTAAGCTTGCGCTAGAAGGTCAAATTTTTGCAGTGGAGAAAAACGCTCCTGATTTAGAAAATTGCTTGCAAAATCAGCAAAAGTTCCGTGTAGATATTACAGCTATTCATAGTAAAGCGCCAGCAGGACTTGAAAACTTCCCTGATCCGGATGCGATTTTTATCGGCGGTACAGGAGGAGAAATGGTGGAGCTATTACAAATGTGTTGTACACGCTTAAAGCAAAATGGTCGTATTGTCTTGAATGCTGCAACAATTGAAAATTTATATAAAGCAGTCGAAGCGTTTAAGTCTTGTGGTTTTGCTGTAGACATCTTGCAGGCACAGCTTGCGCGCAGTAAACCAATATTAGATATGACACGTTTTGTCCCATTAAATCCAATCTACATTATTTCTGCATATCGAAAGGAAGAAAATCATGAGTAATCTTGGTATTTTATATGGCTTGGGCGTAGGTCCTGGTGATCCAGAGTTAATTACAGTTAAGGCATTCCGTATCATTCAAGAATCGCCTGTTATTGCCTATCCGAAAAAACTAAAAGGCAGTAAAAGCTATGCCCACCGTATCGTAGATGTTTATATTAACCCAGAAGAAAAGGACATGCTTGGCCTAGTATTCCCAATGACAAAAGATGAAGCTGTATTAGAACGCGAATGGACGAAATCAGTGGAACTTGTCTATGAAAAATTAAAAGAAGGTAAGGACGTCGCATTCGTAACAGAAGGTGACCCATTACTATATAGTACGTTCATCCATATGATGAAGCTTATGCAAGATATGCACCCTGACGTTGAAATTCAAACAGTTCCCGGAATTTCTTCATTCAATGGATCAGCATCACGACTTGGAATCGCGCTGGCAGATGGCGATGATCGTGTAGCCATTGTCCCTGCCCATGATGACTATGATGCAATGCGTGAAGCGATTGAAAGTCACGATGCAGTGGTGTTCATAAAAGTAGCGAAGGTTATTGATTTAATGCTTGAGGTGCTACGTGATTTAGATTTACTTGATAAGGCATCGGTCGTAACAAAGGTAACGTCTGACGAGGAAATTATTTGGGATGTACAGGAGCTAGACGGTGTTGATTTAGAATATTTAACGTTAATGGTGGTGCGTAAATAATGAAGAAAATTTATATTGTCGGCGCTGGTCCTGGTGATCCAGATTTAATTACAGTAAAAGGCTTACATATGCTACAAACAGCAGACGTTGTCATGTATACAGATTCTTTAGTGAGTGAGGATCTTATTGCAAAGGCACGACCTGATGCAGAAGTTATTCGTACAGCAGGGATGCATTTAGAGGAAATGGTAGCGGTCATGGTAGATCGTGTCAATGCCGGTAAAGTAGTAGCTCGTATGCATACGGGAGACCCTGCAATGTATGGAGCGATTATGGAGCAGGTGGCACTATTAAAAAAAGAAGGCATTGGCTATGAAGTTATTCCTGGTGTTAGCTCTGTTTTCGCTTCGGCAGCGGCAATTGGGGCAGAATTAACAATTCCTGACTTAACACAAACACTTATTTTAACGCGTGCCGAAGGACGTACACCTGTACCAGAATTCGAGAAGCTACGTGATTTAGCGAGTCATCACTGTACAATCGCATTATTCCTAAGTGCAACGTTAACAAAGAAAATAGTAAAAGAATTACAAAATGCTGGCTGGGCTGATGATACACCAGTAGCTGTTATTCAACGAGCTTCTTGGCCAGATCAAAAAATCGTACGTACAACATTAATTGAACTGGATGAAGCAATGCGTGTGAATGGTATTCGTAAACATGCGATGATTTTAGCTGGCTGGGCATTAGATCCGAATATTCATGATAAAGATCAATATCGTTCGAAATTATATGATGCTAGCTTCACACATGGCTTTAGAAAAGGCGTGAAGACTAGTGATTGAGTTACAAGAGGGCGTATTGCCAGAGGTTGACCAACGAAATCCTTATGCAGTTGTAGCCATCACCAAGCACGGTGTTCAAATTGGACGTCGCTTGCAGCAAACCTTTGCTGCGAGCGACTTATATTACATGAGTAAATTCGAGCAGGGTGATGAAGCAGAAAAGCATATTCAGATGTTTACAGGTACTGTGCGTTTACTGCTGCCTACTCTTTTTAAGCAATATAAAGGCTTAATTTTAATCATCTCACTCGGTGCAGTTGTACGCATGATCGCACCGATTTTAAAAGATAAAAAGACAGATCCAGGTGTTGTTGTCATTGACGACCGTGGTGAAAACGTTATTAGCGTCTTATCAGGACATTTAGGTGGCGCCAATGAGCTAACACATGAAGTAGCCGCAGCACTTGTAGCAAATCCAATTATTACGACAGCCTCAGATGTGCAAAAGACTATTCCGGTTGATTTATTTGGTGCACGTTTTGGTTGGGTATGGGATAGTGCTGACAAACTGACACCTGTCAGTGCCTCTGTTGTTAACGAGGAGCATGTTGCAATCGTTCAGGAAACGGGAGAACGTGACTGGTGGATGCGTGACACAGCGATGCCAGAGCAAATTAAAATGTATCCGTCAACATATGCTGCGATTGAAGCGAAACCACATGCTACTTTGCTGATTACTGACCGCATTATTGACCCAGAGGAAGAAGTGCTTCTTGAAAATGGTGTCATTTATCGACCAAAGTCGGTCGTGCTTGGCATGGGCTGTAATCGTGGGACATCTATGGAAGAAATTGAACAAATCATTGATGAAACTCTTGCAGAACTGATGCTTTCGAAAAAAAGTGTGAAAGCGCTATGCACAATTGATTTAAAGAAGGACGAGCAATGCTTCCTAGACATAACAAAGAAATACGATTGGGAATTTGTAACATATTCACCGGCGGAATTAAATGAAATTGATTTCCCATCACCTTCGGAAACCGTATTTAAATATACAGGAGCATACGGGGTGAGTGAGCCTGCAGCAATGCGTTATGCGCAGGTAGAGTCGCTTGTGCTAGAAAAGAAAAAATMGGGCAATGCTACAATCTCTGTTGCTAGATTAACATTTTAAGGAGGAAGCCTATGCAAACAAATCGTTTTGTACTTGCAGGTACTGGCAGTGGGGTAGGTAAAACAACTTTTACCATTGGACTAATGAAAGCATTACAAGAAAAGGGCAAAATTGTGCAGGGCTTTAAATGTGGTCCCGATTATATTGACCCTACCTATCATACTGCCGTAACAGGACGGGTATCGCGCAATATCGATAGCTGGATGTTTTCCCATGAAGCAGTGCGTGATATTGTCGCGCGCGCAAGCAAAGATGCTGATGTGTCCATTATTGAAGGAGTTATGGGCTTTTATGATGGCAAAAGTCCGCTATCGGATGCTGGCTCTGCAGCAGACATTAGTGTTGTCACAGAGAGCCCCGTTATTTTAATTGTCAATTGTGCAAGTATGGCACGAAGTGTAGCAGCAGTTGTGAAAGGTTTTCAATTGTTGTCGGATCAACCGAACATCGTTGGTGTCATTGCCAACCAAGTCGGTAGTGTCGGTCATTATGAAATTGCGAAGGCTGCTATTGAGCAGGAGTGTGGTATCCCTGTCATCGGATATTTGAAGCGAGAGGAAGGGATTGATATTCCTAGTCGACATTTAGGATTAGTCCCTGCAATCGAACGAGGAGAACTCGATACATTTTTTGATAAGCTAGGTTCTTTAATGGCAGAGACGATTGATTTAGATCAATTGCTAGAATTAACAAAGGCTCTTGTTCTACAAGAATCAGGGCAATTGTTTGCAGAACAACCATCTCAAAATATTTGCATCGCTGTAGCAAAGGATGCTGCTTTTAACTTCTACTATGAAGAGAATTTGAATCTGCTACGTGCAAAAGGAGCAGAGCTACAATTTTTCTCACCACTTGCGAATGAGCCTGTTCCGGCTGAAGCAGACGGATTGTATATAGGTGGGGGCTTCCCAGAGGAATTTGCAGATATTTTGGCGGACAATTCGGATGCCAAAAAGTCTATTCGTGAAGCAGTTGCAAAAGGTCTACCAACATTAGCTGAGTGTGGTGGCTTTATGTATTTGACGGAGGCTATTACGAATAGCAATGGTGACCGTTATGACATGGTTGGTGTTATTCCGGGAGAAGTAGCGATGCAAACAAAGCTTGCAGCTCTTGGCTACCGAGAAATTTTTGGCACACCAAATAATTTTTTAATTGGTACGGATGAAGAAGCTAAGGGACATGAATTCCACTATTCAAAATATAGCGGCTCACATAATACGCCAGCCTATGAAACGAAGGGGCGCTTTGGTAACAAACAAGAGGGTTACCAAGCAGGGAATTTAGTAGCAGGCTATACGCATTTTCATTTCGTATCGAACCCAAAGCTTGTTGACAATTGGTTAACAGCTTGTAAGAAGGTGAAAAATCATGACTAATTATTTTCCTATTCACATCAATATTGAATATAAAACTGTAGTGATTGTTGGTGGGGGGCACGTAGCAACACAGAAGGTAGCATCACTGCTTCCAGCTAAAGCTAATGTTGTCGTTGTAAGTCCAACTCTAGATGAATCCTTACTGCCTCTTGCTGAGTCAGGGCAAATTACATGGCGTGAAAAAGAGTTTGAACCACGTGATTTAGATGATGCATCACTTGTCATCGCGGCAACAAATGATACGTCAGTAAATGAGGATGTCCAAGAAGCAGCGCAACATTGGCAGCTCATCAACCGCGCAGATGCACAGGCTGAAAGCGACTTTATAACGCCAGCAACAGTACGTCGTGGTCCTTTAGTGTTGACAGTGTCAACGTCAGGTGCCAGTCCAGCATTAGCTCGTAAAATCAAAGCTGATCTCGAAGAGCAATTTGATGACGTTTATGATGACTATGTAAGCTTCCTACAGCAGGCACGTTTAATGATTGCTGCTAAGTTTGAAAAAGGCTCACAAAGACGCAACGCTTTACAAGCATTACTTGAACCGAACTTACTAGAATGGACTCGTAATGGAGAGATTGATAGACGCGAAGCATTTTTACAACATATTCTGATGGGAGAAGCGCGATGAAAGACGGAATAGTGTATTTAGTTGGAGCTGGACCAGGAGATCCAAAGCTCATTACAGTGTACGGGCTAGAATGTATTCAAAAGGCTGATGTCATTGCATATGACCGTCTTGTGAACCCGAAATTGCTAGAGTTTGCGAAAAAAGATGCTGAGCTTGTGTACTGCGGTAAATTACCTGGTAAGCATCACTTAATTCAAGATGAGATTCATACATTACTTGTTGAAAAAGCGCAGGAAGGCAAAATTGTCACACGTTTAAAGGGTGGCGATCCATTCGTTTTTGGTCGTGGCGCAGAGGAAGCGGAAATCTTAAAAAATCATGGTATTGCTTATGAAATCGTACCTGGTATTACAGCAGGAATTGCCGCCCCAGCGTATGCCGGCATCCCTGTAACACACCGAGATTTTGCGACGAGCTTTGCACTTGTAACAGGACATGGCCGTGAGGAAAAAGGACAAGACTTTTTAAATTGGCCAGCCCTTGCAACAGGTATCGATACAGTCGCCTTTTATATGAGTGTTGGTAATATAGCTTATATTTCTAAAAAGCTCATCGAAAATGGTCGTAAGGCAACTACTCCAGTCGCCGTTATTGAGTGGGGAACAACAGAGCAACAACGTACCATTACAGGTCAGCTTGATGAAATTGCAAGCATTATTGAACGAGAAGGCTATCATAATCCTTCCATGATTATCGTAGGCGATGTCGTCACTGTACGCGAGAAAATTCAATGGTTTGAAGAACAGGGACTAGCCCTTACATAAAGACAAAAGTAATTTGAGCATAAGGAGGAAACACATCATGACAGTAATGGAAGCTTTAAAAAATCGTCGGGCGATTCGTAATTACACGACACAGCCTGTTGAAAAAGAAAAAATCGAACAAATTTTACAAGCAGCAACATATGCTCCAAATGACCGTATGCGCGAGCCTTGGCATTTTTATGTTATTCAAGATGATGCGATGAAACGCTACGAGGAAATGGCAAATGCTTATTTGCAAGAGCGATTCCCAACAAAACCAAATTTAGTGGAAAGCTCGTTAAAAGTTGTTCAAACAACGCCTGTGGCCATTGTTGTGACAGCAGATATAGTAGAAGAAGATGCAGATGCGACAGCAGATAATGTCTTTGCCGTATGTAGCGCTATCATGTCAATGTGGCTTGCTGCAGAAGAGCTATGGCTTGGTTTTGTATGGCGTACACGTGGTGTAGGGCTTGTTCATGATCCACGTATGCATGCATTCATTGGCGCAAGTGAATCACAAAAGGTAGTAGGAACGATCTTTATTGGCTATCCAGAAGAACAGGAGCTTAAAGACAAGAAACGTACACCATCTGAAGAAAAAACAACATGGCTTTAAGGGAGGCTTAAAGAATGGCTAGAAAAGGCTTGTTTTTAGTTTATACAGGTGAAGGGAAAGGCAAAACAACAGCTTCTCTTGGTGTCACATTGCGCGCAGTTGGTCGAGGCCTGAATGTGCGTTACATGCAATTTATTAAATCACCAGAGCGTACATACGGAGAGCAAATTGCTCTTCGTAAGCTTGGCGTAGAAATGGAGCAAATGGGAATCGGCTTCACATGGACAAAAACACCAGAGGAGCATCGTGCTGCATTAGCAAAAGCATGGAAAAAAACAAAGGCTGCCTTGCAAGACGACAGTATTGATTTACTCGTATTAGACGAGCTCAACAATGCGCTGGCTATTACAAAATTCCCAATCGATGATGTGCTCCCATTAGCGGAAGTTATTGAAGCTATTCAGCAGCGCCCACCTACAATGCATTTAGTCGTAACAGGACGTAGCGCCAATCCAGCGCTAATTGCAATGGCCGATTTAGTATCAACAATCGATGCGACAAAGCATTATTATGAAGAAGGAATTCCCGCTGTAAAAGGCCTAGAATTCTAATTGGATCCTCTCGCAGCGGTGGGTACTCGCGCTTTGGAGGGGATACTCGCGCTTTGAGTGGAAATACTCGCGGAACGAGGCAGAATACTCGCGCTTTGGAGAGAAATACTCGCGGAACGAGG
Source organism: Lysinibacillus sp. 10T31 (assembly GCF_056394365.1). Classification (NCBI taxonomy): domain Bacteria; kingdom Bacillati; phylum Bacillota; class Bacilli; order Caryophanales; family Bacillaceae; genus Lysinibacillus; species Lysinibacillus sp. 10T31. Next base: position 135,655 of record NZ_JBFTHS010000003.1, on the reverse strand, counting down.
CAGAATACTCGCGCTTTGAGAGGAAATACTCGCGGAACGAGGCAGAATACTCGCCCTTTGAGAGGAAATACTCGCGGAACATGGTGGAATACTCGCGCTTTGGAGGGGAATGCCCGCGGAACGGGGTAGAAACCCGGGAAGCAAGCTGAACCCCGTGTATCAAGTTGAACTTCGCAAGTTTGTGAGAATACTCGCGCTCTGGAGGGAATGCCCGCGGAACGAAGCAGAATACTCGCGTTTTGAGAGGAAATACTCGCGGAACGAAGCAGAATACTCGCGCTTTGAGAGGAAATACTCGCGGAACGAAGCAGAATACTCGCGCGTTGAGTGGAAATACTCGCGGAACGAAGCAAAATACTCGCGCTTTGAGAGGAAATACTCGCGGAACGAAGAAGAATACTCGCGCTTTGGGGAGAAATACCCACGGAAGCAAGAGGAATACTCGCGCTTTGGGGAGAAATACCCACGGGAGCAAGAGGAATACTCGCGCTTTGGAGGGAATACCCGCGAAAGCAAGAAGAACACCCCCGCTTCAACTATAAATATAGGAGGGAAAAGACTATGCCAGCAAAATCTATCATGATTCAAGGAACGGCTTCTGATGTAGGGAAAAGTATGATTTGTACTGCGTTGTGCCGTATTTTATCTGATGATGGGCTAAAGGTAGTACCGTTTAAATCACAAAATATGGCGCTTAATTCGTTTGTAACTCAAGATGGCGGAGAAATTGGCCGTGCACAGGGTGTACAAGCAGAGGCAGCACGTGTTGTCGCAACTACGGATATGAATCCTATATTGTTAAAACCAAAGCAGGATATGGTATCGGAAGTGATTGTTCATGGCAGACATTTTTTAAATATGGATGCCAAAAGCTATCGCAATCAATTCGTCCAAGAAGCGATGCCGATCGTTGAAAAGTCAGTACGAACTTTACAAAATACATATGATGTCATTGTCCTTGAAGGTGCGGGAAGCCCGGCAGAAATCAATTTGAAAGACCGTGATATAGCAAATATGCGCATGGCTCATCTAGCGGATGCAGCGGTTGTGCTAGTGGCTGATATCGATCGGGGCGGAGTATTTGCATCGATTGTTGGAACACTCGCATTACTTGACGATGCAGAGCGTGCACGAGTAAAAGGGCTGATTATTAATAAGTTTAGAGGGATGCGTGAATTACTCGATGATGGCATTGAATGGGTAGAGCGAGAAACAGGGATTCCCGTCCTTGGAGTTGTACCGTATGTAGAAGTCAATATTGAAGCTGAGGATTCGCTAGCGCTATCTTCATTACGCTTTAAAAAGCCAAAGCAAGGGGAGTTTGCAGTGGATGTGGCAATGATTCGCTTGCCGCGCATTTCAAACTTTACGGATGTTGATCCATTTTTTGATGAGCCAGAGGTTGGTGTACGTTTAATTGGCAATGTCAATGAGCTTGGTACGCCTGACTTACTTATACTTCCTGGAACAAAAAGTACAATGGATGATTTAGCGTGGTTAAAGGCACAAGGCTTCGATCAAGCGATTGCTGATTTACGTGAACGAGGGACAAAAATTATTGGTATTTGTGGTGGCTTCCAAATGCTTGGTGAAACGTTACTAGATCCAGAAGCAGTAGAAGGAAATGGTGATTCAGCGCAAGGTCTAGGATTATTACCAATGGAAACTGTTTTTGTTGGTGATAAAAAAACAGTGCAAATGACAGGTACAAGAGGACAGGATACGTTTACTGGCTATGAAATTCATCTGGGACGTACAAAAATTTTACGTGATGAAGTTTCGCCATTTTTACAGCTTGCAGATGGGCGAGTAGATGGGGCAGTAAGTGCTGATGAACAAGTGATCGGAACATATTTCCACGGCCTATTCCATAATCGCACGTTTACACGACAGCTTGTCAATGACATTCGCTTGAAAAAGGGGCTCGCTGCTTTACCAAGTGATGTGAAAAGTGACGCAGAACGTAGAGAGGACGCTTACAATATGCTGGCAAAGCATGTGCGTGCTAATCTCGATATGAAAAAAGTATACGAAATCATGAATGTAGAGGTACCTGTATGACAAGAAAAGGACCGTTAGCTATTAATTATGAGGCGTTATGGCAGGAAGGTATGAAGGACTGGCATGGCCAAATGCCTGAAAGAATGGTCAATGATCAATTAGAGGAACAGTTTTGGGCACAGTCAATTGCACGTAAAAAGGTTGGACAAACAGATCCTTATGCTGAAAGGATTTTTCAAGAAATTAAAAAAAGTATTCAACCAGAGCACTCGGTATTAGAAATTGGTCCAGGCTGGGGCAATTATACGTTTCCACTAGCTGATCATGTGCAAAAGCTAACTTGTGTAGATAGCTCAGAAAGTATCCTTAGCTATTTAGAAAATTGCATGGAGGATAAGCATCATGTTTCATATATTCATGCAAAATGGGAAAGCCTTGCTGAAGATGAAGTCGAGGCGCACGATTTAGTCATTGGTGTCAATTGCTTTTATCGTATGTATGAAATCAAATCAGCACTTTACCATATGAATCGTCTAGCTAAAAAGCGTGCAATTATTGGCATGACAACAGGGCCAATTCAACCTCACTATGAAATTTTATACGAAAAGTATGGCTACGATATTAAATTTCCACGAAGAGACTATATAGAATTTTTAAATTTGCTTTATGAAATGGATATTTATGCAGAGTGCAAAATCATCCCATTAGAACGAGTATATGAATATGAAAGCTATGAGCAGCTTGTAACAACACAGAGTAAAAAAATATTAAATGATACTTTTAATAGAGCACATGTTGAGGAGTCGCTTTTGCCATTTATTGAGGAAAAGAACGGGCGTTATTATTATCGTCATGATTTCCATGCGGCACTCGTATCATGGGAGCCGAAATAATTATGAAACCTTTGGACAAAACTAGTGACCAAAGGTTTTTTTTATTGGGAGCGATAGGGTACAATAAAGCGATAGAAATAGAAGTGAGGTGGCATATGTGCAACTACATTTTTTAGGAACAGGCGCAGGAATGCCTTCAAAAGACCGAAATACAAGTGCCCTAATGGTAAAGCTTTTAGATGAAGTGGGGGAAATGTGGCTTTTTGATTGTGGGGAGGCGACCCAACATCAAATTTTGCATACATCGTTAAAGCCACGTAAAGTAACGAAAATATTTATTACACATTTACATGGTGATCATATTTTTGGATTACCTGGCTTTTTAAGCTCTCGTTCATTTCAGGGCGGGGACGAGCCATTAACGATATTTGGCCCACAAGGTTTACAGCAATGGATTGAGCAAACCTTAGCCTTGTCAAAGACGCATTTAACCTATCCATTACAATTTGTTGAAGTTCATGAAGGTATTATTTATGAAGATGAACATTTTACAGTAAGTGCAAGTGAATTGCGACATGTAGTTCCATGCTATGGCTACCGTATTGAGCAAAAGGATTTGCCTGGCGAATTGTTAATGGAAAAAGCACAGGCTCTTGGTGTTCCAAAAGGTCCTTTGCTAGGACAATTAAAAGCTGGGAAAGATATTGAGCTTACGGATGGCACCATTGTTTATGCGAAAGATGTTGTCGCTCCGCCGAAAAAAGGCTTTACGCTCACTATTTTAGGAGATACGAAATACTGTCCAGAGGCAATTTCATTGGCGAATGGAGCAGATATCGTTATTCATGAAGCGACCTTTGATGGTACTACGACCGATTTAGCAGCGAACTACGGACACTCTACAAATATTGAAGCGGCAAAGGTGGCACAACAAGCAGGAGCAAATTATTTACTGCTAAACCATTTAAGTGCTCGCTTCTTACCACATGATTTACCAAAATTCTTAGCAGATGCACAGGAGATTTTCCCACAAACTTTCCTGACATCTGATCAATCCGTATTCTCTTGGAATAACAACAATTTAATTTAAACAAAAACATAAAGTACCTTTTAGATGACGCTTCATTTAAAAGGTACTTTTCCCTTTTTATTCATCGGATGTTTACTGGGCGAAAGCGAAGCGACAGCAACACATAACGAAATACCCACATATTAAGGTGAGTTAGCAATAATTATCGATATAATTCAATAATTTGACTGGCTATATATTCGGAGCTAAAGTGAACCCCGTTTCTGAGCCACCACATGATGATGCCAAGTATTGAAGATGCGAGAATATCCATTGATAGAGTTGTGTTAGTACTATCAGAGCCTTCACTTTTACGTTGTATGACAATCAAGTCCTTTAATGTTATATGCATTTTTTTATTGAAACCAGGGTGCTCAAATAATACAGCTAAAATTTTTCTGTGCTTATAAAAGTAATCTAAAAACGTAATTAATTGTTCTTGATTATTTAAATTATCAATTTGTAAAGTTGGAGACATTTTCGACAACAAGTCGTCGAAAATATCATAAACTACTTGCTTTAATAAATCATTAATATCTAAAAAATGTAAATAAAAAGTTGCTCGATTTAGCTCTGCACGTTGGGCTATTTTTTGTACTGTAAGTTTCGAAATATCAGGGTTTTCAATTAAGATGTCTACTACAGCTTCTTTAAATACCCGTTTAGAGCGAATAGATCTTGGGTCTTGCTTTTTTTGTGTAGTCAATTTTAATTCTCCTTTATCTATTAAATATAAAATTAATTAATAGTATTTTAAATTTTGTTGTTTAATTGACACTTCTTGAAAAATTGTAAATAGGAATCAAAAAATAAAAATGTTATTATCTATTTTATTGACATAGTGTTAATAAAACAAGTGGAAAGAGGAATAAATTAATGTCGGAATCAATAAATAAAAAAGTACTATTAACAGTACTAATTTTAGGATGTTTTTTATCTACACTAAACCAAACATTGTTAAACGTTGCATTAAGTAATTTAATGGACGTGTTTTCTGTTTCTGCTACAACCGTTCAGTGGCTATCTACTGGCTTTATGCTGGTAAACGGGGTGCTAGTACCTATTACAGCATACTTAATGAAACGTTTTTCAACACGCCAATTATTTATAAGCTCGATGCTGTTTTTATTAATAGGCTCTATTATTTGTGCAGTAGCACCAAACTTCACCACTTTACTAATAGGTCGTATGATTCAAGCAATAGGGGCGGGAATTATTATGCCATTGCTAATGAGCATCGTGATGTTTATTTTCCCTCCTGAAAAAAGAGGCAGTATGATGGGGTTAATTGGGCTAGCTATGATTTTCGCACCAGCCATTGCACCAACATTAGCAGGATTTGTAATAGATTATTATTCATGGCGTTGGTTATTTATCGGAATAATTCCATTTGTCGTGATCATTATATTTATGGCAATGAAATATTTAATTAATGTTTCAGAGACAGCAAAAACGAAGTTAGATGTAATCAGTGTTATTTTATCGACAATTGGCTTTGGTCTTATTTTGTATGGATTTAGTAATGCAGGAAGCCATGGTTGGGATGATAAAGTTGTAATCGCTTCTATACTTGTAGGGGTAATGATTACAGCAATATTCTGTCTTCGTCAAATTAAATCTTCTGATCCACTTCTTAACTTATCCGTTTTTAACAATAAATTATTTACGCTAACGTCCATCATCAATATTATTGTCACAATGATGATGTATGCGGACATGATTTTATTACCGATGTATTTACAAAACGGTAGAGGGTTTACGGCTTTAGACGCTGGTTTATTATTATTACCAGGTGCACTTGTGAATGCCTTTATGTCTCCAGTAACAGGAAAAATGTATGACCGCTATGGTGCAAAGCCGTTATTTATTATCGGTTTAATTTTTGTCATTCCTTCAATGTGGGTTGTAACAGATTTAACAGAAACAACAACCTATAGCTTTTTAATGATACGTACCATTTTTCTACGTATAGGGTTGAGTTTTATCACAATGCCGTTGAACACAGCTGGTTTGAATGCCTTACCTAAGGCACTTGTCACACATGGTACAGCAGTGAATAATACATTACGCCAAATTGCAGGTGCAATTGGATCTGCAGTCGTTATTACAATTTTCACAGCACAAACGACAAACCATGCAAAAACATTGCTAGCGGAAACACCAAATGCTGCGGCTGAAGGTATTCGCACACTAGCTTCTATTTTAGGCTCAAGTGATGCCTATTATTTCATGACAATCTTAGCTATAATTGCATTTGTTTTAACTCTATTTGTTCCATCTAAAAATAAGATTAAACAACAAGCTTAATGATTAAGCATTCAAAGAACAACATTAAAAGAGCCTTACTACAATAAAATGTAGCAAGGCTCTTTGTTTTTATAATTGGCTGTTTTTGTAAAGTTTAAATAATAAAATTTGCTTACATTAAAGAGCAAACATTCTATAATATGAATGTGTACATATAAGGAGTGTTATGAATGAGACCTATTCTTACAAAAGAAATTAGTATTCAAGATTTTATGGATTTTTATTGGTTAAAAGAAGAATTGCAATCATTTTGTAGAGATAATGGAATAAGCGCGTCTGGTTCTAAGGTAGAGATTTCAGATAGAATTGAAACATTTCTTCGGACAGGAAAGGTAAAAAAAACACAAAGAAATTCAAAGTCTATTAATAAACCTCGAACTAACAGTGAACTAAGTCTTGATACAATCATTTTGGGAAATCATCGTTGTAGTCAAGATGTGAGAGCATTTTTCAAGTCAGTAATTCCAAAGTTTCATTTTTCTACCTATATCCAAAACTACATTAAAAACAATATTGGAAAAACGTATCGTGATGTTGTAGATGCTTGGTATGAAGAAGAAAAACGTAAGAAAGACCCATCACACGAGAAGAAAATTCCCCCTCAGTTTGAATACAATCAATTCATTCGTGACTTTTTCTCTGACTCAAAAAATAAAGGGAAAAGTCGTGCAGAAGCGATTGAAGCTTGGAACAAAATTAAGAACCTTCCTGGAAGTAACAAATATATACCTGAAAATTAGTCTTTTCCAATACACTGCTCTGTTAGTAGAATGGCAACAATTTTTATAAGCAATCAAATACAAAGTAGTAATAGTTGTAAAACGGAAAATTGGAATATAAAAGAAATATAATGCGGTGAATAGTGAATTTTTGTATAATTGATTAAAGGGGAGTGGTTTTATATGAATCAGCAAAAGATGCCACCAGCACTATTGCGTTTAATCGTAATTTTTCCGAATGTTCTGAGCTATTTATTATTATTTGGACTAATTCTTTTTGTTATCTCAAATTATGACACATTAAAAGCGACGGACAACTTAACGGTTTGGCTAATTTTTATTGTAGTACTTGCACCGGCTGCTGCCTATAYGACATTCAGCATTGTTAAAAAAATTCGCGCTGGACAAATGTAAGCTAATACAAAAAGTGTATTCATTAGATAAACTAATGGATACACTTTTTGGACTTTTTAGTTCTGAATAATATAACTCAATTATAAGTAGTGCTATGATTACAACAACTGATATGAAGTATATGTTAGAAATGACATTCATTATGTGAAAAGGTGCTTTATGAACAAAGACTGCCTTTACCCAATGGTTATTTTCCTTTACTGCAATTGCTATAGAAGTAGATATCCCATTTATTGCATAATATTTTGTTCCTTTTGGGTAATAGTTTGAGGCATCTCCGTAATAATTTCCGGTCATATCATTTGGCTTGGTCTTTACTTCCCCTATAATATTAACAATTTCACTATCTTCAATAAATTCTTCTTGTTTAACTTCATAAACATTTCCTTTCCAAACGACAAAAGGATAAGCCCAAGAGAGTGCTTGAACAGAGGGTGAAATCATAAATATAAATAATAGCGATAACAACGGTATTCTTTTCATAGAGCACCTCCAATTTTTATTTAATTATAAAAGTAAAAATTGGAAATGTTGAATGGATCTAAAAAAATCTGTGAAACCTTCCATGTGATTTACAAGAACACATTTTCTGAAAAAAGGCTTAATGATAGATATCTGATCTACAAGCGAAGCATACATTAGAAGCAGGGTGTATTAGTCAAGGCGAATAAAATAATTCCATCTAGAGACACTAATAATAAATACGAGTTGTTTCATAAAAAAATTGAAAAGCGGGGTGTTTTTTGTGGATCCAACAAATTGCGATTTTTCACCAATGAAACAAACATTAAAGGAAGAACTTCTGCAGGTCATTCATTCATTACAGCAAAGTGTAGAAGCTATGGATACTGATGCAAACTGTTTACTTGGGAACTTTGAAAAAATTAAAGAGAAATTTGTAACGATTGAAATGAAAGCTGCAACATTTTATTTGAATTGCTATCTTTCCCCGTTTACTGAAAAATATCCTGAGCTTTCGCATTGCGTACAAAATATGTCTAAAAGAAGACACGGTGGACTAATTGTGATTGAACGGGAGGATTCTCTGACACCTCATATACAGCCTGGTATTCATATTGGCGCAGAAGTGACGCATTCCTTATTAGAATCTATTTTTTTTCCTGGAAATCCGCTGCATGATGGCGCAGTTTTAATAAGCCAAAATCTCATTAAATCAGCAGCAAATGTACTGCCACTGTCAGAGAGATATACGGGGGAAAAGAAATTAGGTACAAGACATCGAGCAGCATTAGGGTTAAGTGAAAAAAGTGATGCACTTGTTATGGTAGTGTCTGAAGAAACAGGGAGAATTTCCTTTGCCTTTAAAGGAAACTTATATCCAATTACGACGCATGGCATTATATAGTGTGAGCTTCACACTATAATAATATCTTGAATTCGAGATATTTTTCTTGCTTATTTATCTCTTGCGTTGTAAAGTGATGAATGAGAGGAGGAGGAAGCGATGCGAAAACACACGCTCGGGTTACTGACATGGATTCGGATGATGCGCTTTACAAATCAAAGTAACCAGCTATCCAATGAGTTTTTAAAGCGTTTTGACTTAACGACTGCACAATTTGATGTCCTGATACAAATAAAGACATATGCACCGTTAACGCAATCCCAATTAGCAGAGAAAGTGATAGTGACGCAAGGTGGTATGTCTCGGATGCTTGCTCGTCTTGAAAAAGAGGGACTTATTGAACGTAAGCAAAATTGGAAGACTAAAACAATCTCGCTAACTGCTAAAGGCGAGCAGATGATTGATGCGGCAACACCAAGTCAGCTACAATTTCAATCCTCATTTTTTGAAGAAGTATTAACAGAAGAAGAAATGAAAACTTTAAATACATTAATGTCGAAATTAGAGAAGCATAGTCGTGAAAAAAAAATACCGCCAGCGTGATTTTTTTACACTATCACTTGCCTAGTCAAGTGAAAACAAGGAGGAAACATTCATGAACAAATTAAGTGGACATCACCATATATCAATGCTAACAAAAAACGGCAAACGTAATAATGATTTTTATACAAAAATTCTCGGCTTACGTCGTGTAAAGAAATCAGTAAACCAAGATTCGCCTTCCATGTATCACTTGTTTTATGGAGACTTAACAGGAGCAGCAGGTACAGAATTAACATTTTTTGAAATGCCTGTAGCAGGACGGACAGTTCGAGGAACAAATGCCATTACACGTATCGGACTACTAGTGCCTAGCTATGACAGTCTGCACTATTGGAAAAATCGTTTTCAAGAATTAGAGGTTGAACATAGTGAAATTACAACTTATGCAGGGAAAGATGCATTGTTTTTTGAGGATCATGAAGGGTTACGAATGGTACTTTTAAACAATCATGATCACGCAACACCAGCTCATTGGCACCCATGGGACGGCTCTAATATCCCTGCAGAACATCGCATTTTAGGGATGGGTACAGTTGAAATAACAGTGCGCTACTTGCAACGGACAGTAAACTTATTAAAAGAATTATTTAACTACACAGCTGTAGCAGAAAGTGAAAAAGAAGCAGTCTTGCAATCTATCCCTGGTGAAGTGCTTGGAGAAATCGTCGTTCAAGAACTAGAAGGGCCAAGTGAGAAACCAGGTCGTGGTAGTGTTCATCATCTTGCACTACGTGTCGGAACAGTGGAGGAATTGCAACAGTGGGATGTCAAAATTAAGGAGCAAGGCTTTGATAGTACTGGCATTGTGGATCGTTATTATTTCCAAAGTCTTTATTTTAGAGACCGTAATGGAATTTTATTTGAAATGGCAACAGATGGCCCAGGGTTTACAGTTGATTCGACAATAGAGGATCTTGGAAAAGAACTTGATCTTCCACCATTTTTAGAAGAAAGACGTGCAGAAATCGAAGCTATTTTAGAACCACTAGATTAAGGAGAGGTTTAATCATGGAAAAATACCGCATTGATCAATCAAAAGGCATCGAATTTGGCCTGTATTCATTAGGGGATCATATTCCAAATCCATTAACAGGTGAACGTATTTCAGCTCAGCAACGAATCCAAGAGCTAGTTGAAGTAAGTCAGCTTGCAGAACAAGCAGGTATTGATGTATTTGGTGTGGGTGAGAGTCACCAATCGTATTTTACTACACAGGCACACACGGTTCTTTTAGGAGCGATCGCACAAGCTACATCAAAAATTAAATTAACAAGCTCTGCAACGGTACTAAGTGTCTCTGATCCGGTACGTGTATATGAAGATTTTGCAACGATTGATTTAATTTCAGATGGCCGTGCAGAAATAGTCGCTGGGCGTGGCTCTCGAGTTGGTGCATATCAATTACTAGGCGTTGATTTAAAGGATTACGAAGAAATTTTTGAAGAAAAATTAGAGTTACTGAAAAAAATAAATGACAACGAACTGGTCACTTGGGAAGGACAATTCCGTGCGCCACTTCACAATGCGCAAATTTTACCACAGCCTAAAAATGGCTCGTTGCCAATTTGGCGTGCTGTCGGTGGACCACCTGCTAGTGCCATAAAAGCAGGCTATATGGGCATTCCGATGATGTTAACGACTTTAGGTGGTCCTGCAGTTAACTTTAAGCCATCAGTAGATGCCTACAGAGAAGCAGCAGAGAGAAGTGGCTTTGATCCGCAAGAGTTACCGATTGCTACAACTAGCCTTTTCTATGTTGCTGATACGACACAAGAGGCACTAGAAGGGATGTACCCACATTTAAATGGTGGATTCCAAGCAATTCGGGGCGCCGGTTATCCAAAGCAACAATTTGCGGAAGCACCAGATACACGAGACGCCTTAATGGTCGGCAGTAAGGAACAAATTATTGAAAAATTACTATATCAATACGAGCTCTATGGCATGCAACGATTTATGGCACAAATTGATTTTGGCGGCGTGCCATTCGATAAATTAATGAAAAATATCGAAATTATAGGGAACGATATTTTACCTGCGATCAAAAAATATACAGCGAAATAATTTGCCTGGTGTCGCTGTTGGATTCAGAGCATGATGTCAAATAAGCGTCAATTATTGGAACCCCTCACTTACTTTTATTGTAGATTAGTAGGTGAGGGGGTATTTCTAGTGATTTATTGAAGTAACCAAAGTTAGGTGATTGTTAAGCGAAGGTTTGAATCTTTCTATACAAGGAACGAACACTAATACCTAAATCATCAGCTACTTTTTGCTTGCCAGAACGATCAGAGCCATACTCATTTAACTTTTGAAGAATCAGTTCTTTCTCTGCTTGTTTCAATGAATTAGCAGGATTTTGTTGAGATTTATGTTGAGCGCTTTCTAAAATATAAGGTGGCAAGCTAGCCATTGAAAGCTCCATCGAGTTCTCCATAATCATGCTGTATTCAATAACATTTTCTAACTCTCTTATATTCCCAGGCCAATGATAACTTTGAAGCAGTTCAAAGTAGGTAGAGTTATAGCTTTGGATAAATTTACCGGTACGATTCTGAAGCTTGTCCATTAAAGTATTCACTAAATCGTGCAAATCTTCTTTTCGATTCCTTAACGGAGGAAGGGAAAGAGGAATAACATTTAAACGATAATATAAATCCGCACGAAATTCCCCCTTTTTCACTAATTCCTCTAATGGACGATTGGTTGCTGCGATTATTCTAATATTTACTTTTTTAAAGTTTGTACTTCCGACTCGTCTTATAATGCCATCTTGCAGTGTCATTAATAGTTTAGCTTGGAGATGGATAGGCAACTCGGTAATTTCATCTAAAAACAATGTCCCTTTATCAGCTAATTCGAAATAACCTAGTTTCCCTTTTTTACGTGCACCAGTAAATGATCCTTCTTCATAGCCAAATAATTCACTTTCAAACAATGACTCTGGAATACTCGCACAGTTAATTTCAATAAATTCTCCTTTTTGCACCAAGCTATGCTCATGAATGTATTTTGCCAATAGACTTTTGCCTGTCCCTGTCTCCCCAGTTAATAAAATTGACGAAGCACTATTTCTAATATTTTTTAATGTCGTGTGAATGTGTGAGAAATTATCTCCAAGTATATAAGGGATTGCTTTAAGTGTTTGTTTTTTTAGTGGTTGGTAATGCCCATAGCTTTTTTGTAAATCAATCAGTACATCTCCTAATTTAGTTAACCAGTATTGATAGGTACTTTGTTGACTCAGTAATTGTGTTTCCCCTTCAGACGTAAAACTAACAAAATTAAGATAACCGTAGTGATTTTCATCTTGAATAAGATTTTTTAATATTTCAACTTTCGAAGGACAGTTATTTTGAAAATGGCAACCTTTACACATACTCATATGTCCAGGTTTTTTAACATCAATAAATGATTCGGCTTTATATTTTTGAAAGTATGGAAGGTGTACTTTTATGCCTTTTTTTTCTTTATAAGCGGTTGTAGCTACGAGTAGCTCACCTTCTGAACTAAAAAAAGCAATGTCAACCATTAATAATTGAGAAAAAGTTTCAATTATTTTTGAAATAGTGTTATAGAATGTCAAAAATAATCCCCCCTTTACGTATTGAAAATCATTTTAAGTCTGAATGTTCAGAAATGTCAATGTTTTGACGATATTGACAATTGTTGGACCTACAGAAGTAACGGAAGCCTAGAAATGCTGATGAAAGAAATTGGCATGGTTTTTGCTTATATAGTTAGTAACAAACAGAAAGGGGAATGAAATGAATAATCACTATTTTAAATTACATGACAAGGTTGCAGTTATAACTGGAGGAGCATCTGGAATAGGCTTTGCATCAGCCAAACGCTTAGCTGAAGTCGGAGCGAAGGTAGTGTTACTAGATATTGATGAAGAAAAGGGGAATGTTGCTGCATCCAAATTACAAATGGAAGGATATCAAGCTTGGTTTGTTAAATGTGATGTAACAAATGCAAGAGATTGCGAGACAGCAGCAAATTATATCAAAGAGCAATTTCAAAATGTGGATGTGTTATTTAACAATGCAGGCATCATTCGGCGTAAAACGGTTGTGGAATTAACTGAGAGTGAATGGGATGCAGTTATAAATGTGTCATTGAAAGGCGCTTTTTTACTATCTAAATATATGATTCCACTGATGAGTGAAAGTGGTGGTGGCAGTATTATCAATACTGGCTCAGGTTGGGGACTAAAAGGTGGAGATAAGGCGGCCTCTTACTGTGCAGCAAAAGCTGGAGTAGTGAATTTAACGAAGGCAATGGCTATTGATCATGGACACCAAAATATTCGTGTGAATTGCATTTGCCCAGGCGACACCGATACACCTCTTTTAAGAGGTGAAGCAGAACAATTAAATGTAGAAGAACGTGCGTTTTTGAAGGATTCAGCCATTAATCGCCCCCTTGCGCGACTAGGTACACCAACTGATATTGCCAATGGTGTATTATTCCTTGCGAGTGAATTATCTAGTTGGGTTACAGGAACAACGTTGACCGTAGATGGCGGAGGATTAGCATAAATAAAAATTTTAGGAGGTTATTGAATGACTAAAAAAGTCCATCCATATATCCCAAATATGGTATCAGAAGTAAAACAAAAAATGTTAGAAGAAATCGGTGTAAATTCGATAGAAAATCTATTTGAATGTATTCCTAAAGAACTTCGGTATCAAGATGATTTGAATATTCCAAAGGCATTAACAGAATATGAGTTACGACGTCATATTGAAGGTTTATTAAATAAGAATATAAGTTCAACTGAATACTTAAATTTCTTGGGAGCTGGATGTTCGCAACATTTTGTACCTGCAGTGTGTGATGAAGTAAATCAACGGTCTGAGTTTTTGACAGCATATGCAGGCGAACCCTATGAAGATCATGGTCGCTTTCAAGCTCTTTTTGAATATCAAAGTTTGATGGCTGAGTTAGTAGATATGGATGTTGTAAGTGTGCCAACATTTGATTGGGGTCAAGCTGCTTCGACGGCTATTCGAATGGCTAGTCGTATTACCAAAAGAAATAAAGTGTTACTTGCGAATACTGTATCACCAGAAAGAAGAAAAATTATAACAAACTATGGTACTCCTCAATTGTCGTTTAGTGGGGTGGCGTTTGATATTAATACGGGATTATTAGATTTGGAAGATTTAAAAAGTAAATTATCCGATGAAGTGGCTGCCATTTATTTTGAAAATCCATCTTATTTAGGATGTATAGAAACGCAAGGACAAGAAATCTTTAAATTGGCTAAAGAACTCGGTGTATTAATTGTCGTTGGGGTAGACCCCATTTCGTTAGGTGTTTTAGCACCGCCAAGTCACTATGGTGCTGATATTGTATGTGGGGATTTACAACCCCTAGGCATGCATATGAATTATAGTGGCGGTCAAGCAGGGTTCATTGCTACAAAAGATGATGAAATTTTTATTAATGAATATCCTTCAAGATTATTTGGGATTGTCCCTACAAAAAAAGAAGGAGAGTATGGCTTTGGTGATGTAGCGTATGAACGAACATCCTTTGCTTTACGAGAAAAAGGAAAGGAATCAGTCGGTACACAGACGGCTTTATGGGGCATTACTGCCGGTGTATATCTTTCTTTGTTAGGACCTGACGGGATGTATGAAGTAGGACAAACAATTATGCAAAATAGTCAATATGCCGTGAAACAGTTAAACCAGATTGAGGGAGTAAATGGATCGCGTATTGTTTCTCCATTCTTTAAAGAATTTATTGTTGATTTTAATGATACAGGCTTAACAGTAGCACAAATTAATAAAGAATTATTAACAAGAAACATCTTCGGTGGGAAGAATTTATCAGAGGAATTCCCAGAGTACGGCCAAAGTGCATTATATTGCGTAACTGAAGTTCATACAAAAGAAGATTTAGATTATTTAGTAGCCGCAATTAAGGAAATTGTAGAGCAACAATAAGTGAGAGGAGAGAAGATAACTGTGAAAAAAATAAAAAGATTAGAGTCGAAAGTAGATTTTCATCAAGCGAAATGGAATGAACCCATTATATTTGAATTACATCAAGCTGGTGAAAGAGGGGTAGAAATTCCTTTAGCTTCAGAACAGGTTGTAAAGGCAGTTGGTGATGGCCTCTCTACACTTCCTCACAACATGTTACGTGCTGATAAGGTGAATCTTCCCGAAATAGCGCAAGCTCGTGTGTTACGCCATTATGTTAGATTATCACAAGAAACATTAGGCTCAGATTTCAATGTGGAAATTGGCCAAGGCACATGTACGATGAAATACATTCCTAAAATAAATGAGCTTTTAATTCGAAATCATAAAATAATGGAGTTACATCCATTACAGGATATCAGTACCGTGCAAGGAATGCTTGAAATTATTCATAATTTAGATTTAGCTATGCGAGAAATATCAGGGTTAGACTTTTTTTCATTTCAGCCAAGTGGAGGAACGCAAGCCTTATTTGCGATGGCATCTATCGTACAGAAATATCATGAAGCAAGAGGAGAAGGGGATCAACGTGATGAAATTATTACAACGATTTTTTCACATCCATCGCAAGCTGCTACAGCTGCAGTAAAAGGATATAAAATCATTACCTTGTATCCTGACAAAGATGGCTTCCCGGATATTGATAAATTGAAGGAAGTACTTTCTGAACGGACTGCAGGTTTTGTTGTTGCAAATCCAGAAGATACAGGGATTTATAATTCTAAGATTAAAGAATTTACAAAACTTGTTCATGAAGCAGGTGGTATTTGTTATTACGATCAGGCCAATGCAAATGGCTTATTAGGTATAACAAGAGCAAAAGAAGCTGGATTTGATATGTGCTTTTTCAATTTGCATAAAACATTTGCAGCACCACATATGTGTGGTGGACCAGCGACAGGAGCATTAGGTGTTACGAGAGAGTTAAAAGAATACTTACCTGGTCCAATCGTTGAGAAAAATAAAGAGGGTTATTATTTAAATGATGCTTTGACACATTCTATTGGCAAGGTAAGAGCATTTCATGGCGTAGCACAAACTATTCTACGATCGTATGCTTGGATTAGGTCTTTAGGGCCGTCTGGTTTAAAAGCTGTGGCACAAACTGCTGTGTTAAATAATAACTATCTATATAGCCGTGTTCAGAAAATTCGAGGAGCAAGTGCACCTTATGTAAAAGGGCAACGTTTAGAGCAAGTACGGTATAGTTGGGAGCAGTTGACACAAGAGACAGGTATAACGACAGAAGACGTCCAACGAAGAATGACCGATTTTGGCTTACATTATTGGACAAGTCATCATCCTTATATCGTCCCCGAGCCATTTACACTGGAGCCGACAGAATCTTACTCCAAGGCTGATTTGGATGAATATATTGCGGCTCTCGAGCAAATTTCCAGAGAAGCATATGAAACACCGGAAATTGTTAAGAATGCCCCATATAATAGCACCATCCATCAGCTAGATGAACAAGATTACTTGGATAACCCAGATAAATGGTGCCTTTCGTGGCGTCTCTATCAAAAAAAGACCCAAGAAGTGAATGTCCTGAAATAAATTATTTGTCTAGTTATAAAACTATAGCTATATAGGAGACAGTCGATGAATAAAGATGCATTTTTCGATAGTTTAGCAAATAAAAGAGTAGTAATCACTGGAGCAGCAAGTGGTATTGGGCTAGCTACAGCAAAACGGTTTGTTGCTGAAGGAGCTAAGGTAGTAATTCTAGATATAAATAAGGAAGCCATCCAAGCTACGCTATCAGAAAACCCGGGTATTTTCGCAGGTTTTTCAGTAGATGTTAGCAATGCAGAACAAGTGAATGAGATATTTAATAAAATCGTAGAAAAAATGGAGGGAGTAGATATATTTATTGCGAATGCAGGCATTAGTGTTCGTGCGAATTTTCTAGATATTTCACCAGAGCAGTGGAACAAAGTGATAGATATTAATCTTACTGGCGTGTTCTATACAAGCCAAGCAGCTGCTAAATTAATGATACAACAAAACGCTGGTGTTATCTTGATGACGGCTTCAACTAATGGGATAACAGGTCACCCCTATTATGCTGATTATAACGCTTCAAAGGCAGGAGTCAATCTATTGGCTAAGACGATGGCACTAGAGTTGGCTCCGACGATTCGTGTCAACACAATTTGCCCAGGATATGTCTTAACACCAATGCAAAAGGCTGAGTATACTCCAGAAATGTTAGAGCAAGTAAATGCCGGTATTCCGTTAAAGCGACATGCACTACCAGAAGAAATTGCAGCCCTATATGCATTCTTGGCTTCAGATCAAGCAGCTTATATTACAGGTCAAAATATCTCGATAGATGGTGGAGAACTGGCATAAGTATGGTAATACAAAACCGACAAATGCCTTTTGTGAGGGGAGCTCGGTTTTGTTTTTTTCAAAACAATGATGATCTTGATGAAAACGCTTTCTACATGATTTTCCGTTTCACCGAACAGCATGTTAAGTGGGTTATGTGAAAACAAAAACTATAAGGTAGATGGAGGCGTAAGGATGAAAATTAACTTATTGAAATCTGGATATGTAGTAGCCATATTTATTATAGTGTTAACACTTCTAGGATGCGGACAAAAATCGGACAAACAAGTAGCGACTAGTACAGAATCGAATGGAAATAAAAAGATGCAATTGGTGAACGACGGAAAATTAACATTTGCCATGAGTGGATTATTAAAACCATTAAATTATAAAGAGAATAATAAATTAGTTGGTTTTGATGTTGACATAGGTGAAGAAATTGCTAAGCGTATAGGTCTTGAAGCCAATCCTGTAACCAATCCATGGGAAACGATTCTTCAAGGTTTAAAGGGTCATAAGTACGATGCCATTATCGGGAGTATGACAGCAACAGAGGAGCGTGCAAAACAAGTAGATTTTTCAAATCCATATTATATTTCAGGTGCCCAAATTTTTGTAGGGGAAGATAACACTACTATTCAAGTAAAAGATGATTTAAAAGATAAAACAATTGGTGTAATGCAAGCGAGCACATATGAAGAGGATGCAAAACAATATACATCATCCATCAAACTTTTTTCTAGTGACATTTATGCTTTACAAGATATCCCAACTGGTCGTCTAGATGCAGTGATAACAGATCGTATTGTTGGTTTGTCCATTATGAATGAGACAGGATTAAAGGTAAAAGCTGTAGATGACGTAATCAAAAAAGAAGAAATCGCTGTTGCGGTGAATAAAGGAAATGAAAAACTCCTAGAAGCGATTAATCAAGCTATTGCTGATATGGTTGAAGATGGAACTTACGAAAAAATTAGTATGAAATGGTTTAATGCTAATTTACTAGAAAAATAACTTTCACTATACTTTAACGTTGGAGTGATGTTATGGAATTTATAGAGAAAATACTCTATATATTTGAGAAGCATGGGATTGAATTTTTAAAAGCTGCGTGGATTACGATTGAATTAACTTGTGTGTCCTTAATTATTGCGACAATGATTGGTTTATTATTTGCTTTCTTTAAAGTCTCAAATCTGAAGATTCTAGAAAAAATCGCAGATGTTTATATTTTTATCGTTCGTGGAATGCCTTTAATTGTTCAATTAATGTTCTTATACTATGGGATATCGAGTGTATTTGTCCTTTCAGATTTTACAGCTGGCGCATTGGCGTTAGGAATCCATTCTGGCGCATATATCGCAGAAATCTTTAGAGGTGCCATTCAATCCATTGATCGTGGGCAAGTGGAAGCTTCTCGTTCATTAGGAATGTCATATATGCTACTTATGAGGAGAATTATTTTACCACAGGCATTTAAACGTTCTATACCCTCTTTATGTAACCAGTTTATCATAGGTTTGAAGGACTCTTCTTTAGTCGCCTATATAGCTGTTTCAGAATTGTATAATCATGCATTATCGGCTCAAGCCGCCAACTATATGCCACTTGAAACATATTTCGTAGTGGGTATCTATTATCTGATTCTCGTTTTAATATTTACTCTTATTTTCAAAAAGGTAGAAAGAAAATTAGATGTAGGAAAGAGATGATAAGATGATTAAAATAAAGAATTTACAAAAGTCATTTGGTGATTTACAAGTTTTAAAGAATATTACGTTGGACATTCAATCATCACAAGTGGTTGTATTAATTGGCGCCAGTGGATCGGGAAAAAGTACCTTGCTTAGATGTATGAACTTTTTGGAGGTGAAAGATGCTGGTACAATTGCCATTGATGGAAAGGAGATTAATGCGGAAAAGGATAACTTGAATTTGATAAGGCGAGATATGGGGATGGTCTTTCAACACTTTAATCTATTTCCTCATCTATCCGTTATTCAAAATATTATAGAGGCTCCTGTACAAGTGAAGAAAATCAAAAAAGAAGTGGCGATTGAGCGAGGTCTAGCATTACTTCAAATGGTAGGGTTAGCAGATAAAGTAGATTATTATCCAGATCAATTATCAGGAGGTCAAAAGCAAAGGGTAGCAATTGCTCGTGCTTTAGCTATGGAGCCCAAAATCATGCTTTTTGATGAGCCAACTTCAGCACTCGATCCTGAACTCGTAGGAGAAGTTTTAGAAACGATGAAAAAATTAGCGAAAGAAGGGATGACTATGGTTGTTGTCACCCATGAGATGAGTTTTGCTAAAGAAGTGGCTGATCGTGTAATCATGTTATCTGAAGGAGAAATTATTGAAGATGGTTTGCCGACGGAAATTTTCACCAACCCTAAACACGAAAGAACAGCTAAGTTTTTACAACAAGTTTTATGAGGAATTGATAGACGTGTACTTAGATAATACTGAAAATTCAGAAAGAAGGTTGTGGATGTGTTAAAAAGCTATGAGACAGTCTTAGAGGTAACAAATAACTTAGTACAGGTTGAGAGTGTAGTAAACACTCGGGGTGAAATTGAAATTGCGAATAAATTGTACAAAGAGATTCAAAACCTAGCATACTTCGAAAATAATCCTAGTCAAACTTTCATCTCACAAACACGAAATGATGATATTGAAAGATATAATGTTTTTGCTTTTGTTAAGGGGACCAAAGGTAAATCCAATAAAACCGTTATATTAATGGGGCATATTGATACAGTTGATATTGAAGATTATCATCATTTGAAAAGTAAAGCTTGCTCACCCAATGCATTAAAAGAGGCTTTGAAATGTGAACAGTTACCTGATTTAGTGATGGAACATGTACATTCTGATAACTGGCATTTTGGTCGAGGTGTACTAGACATGAAGAGTGGTGTTGCTAGTCATTTTTATCTGTTGAAGTATTATGCTGAACACCCTGAAGAGCTTAATGGCAACCTTGTGTTTTTCGCAGAATGTGATGAGGAAGATAGTTCGAATGGTGTTTTATCAGGTTTACATGACTTAAAGAGATTGAAACATGAGCAGGGATTTGACTATGTTGCTCTTATCAATTCAGATTTTGTAGCGCCACGTTACGTAGGAGATCCCCATCGCTATATTTATAAGGGGTCTGTCGGGAAACTGTTACCTTCTTTTTTGATTATAGGTGCAGAGACACATGCTGGGTCAAGCTTTGAAGGGTTAGACCCGAATTATTTGGCTGCTGAATTAACTTCCCATATAAGTTATAATCCCATTTTTTGCGATCTATCAAAAGGTGAAGCACCGATGCCACCCGTGTCATTAAAACAAACGGATTTCAAACCAACTTATACCATTCAGACAGCATTATCTACTTATGTATATTACAACTTCTTCATACAGTCGTGGACACCAAGGCAAGTATTATCCTTGCTGAAAGAACAAGCAGGGATTGCATTTGATCAAGCATTATTAAAATTGAAACAACGACATAAAATCTACTGTGAGCTAAGTAACAGTCCGTATGTTGAACTGCCTTGGAAAACGAGAGTCATTTTGTATGAAGAAATGCAACAGCAATTAGTCTCTGAGTACGGTTCAGAATTTACGAAACATATGCAGAAATTTAAAGAAAATTTACTATTAGATGAATCATTAGATGTACGGATGTTTTCAGCTAAAGTAGTAGAAGAGGAATGGAAATGGATGAAAGACAAGAGTCCTGCTATGATTCTTTTCTTTTCCTCATTGTATTCGCCTAGAATAGATTTAGATGATTCAAACAACAAAGAGGCAAATTTAATACATGCATTAGATCAGGCAATTAAAAACGTACAACCATTTTATCAATACCCGATAACAGCCAAAAATTATTTTCCTTATGTATGTGATATGAGTTGTGTGTCTATTAATGATGATGAAAAAGGGATTGAGGCCGTTATGGATAATAATCCAAGTTGGGGCTCGAAACATTTTGTAGATTACGATGCGATAAGAGAGCTAAATATTCCTACTATTAATATAGGGCCATATGGTTATGATGCACATAACCGTTACGAACGTGTTGAACTCGATTATTCGATGAAAATAGTACCCAATATCACAAATGAGGTTATAAAAAACCTAATAAATTAAATGGAGCAGATTGTTTCGCAGTGAAATGATATGGATGAATTAATATAAAAGCTGATTTCCACAATATATAGGGGAATTCAGCTTTTATGCTTTAGAAGTATCGTAAAATCACCGATAAAACATATTGGAGTTTTTTAGAAAAATAATCCTTAATATTGCTTATTTTACTGTAAAGCAATTGAAATTAAGTATCGACCGATGCAAGTTCCCGTCAAGTTATTGCGTGAAATTTAAATACTTTTTTGATTGCTAGGACCACTTGAACCACCGCGCATGACCATCAGGGCGTTCCATTATACGAATAGATTCTATTTCTCCTTGATCAATAAAATCTTGATGCATTTGCATATCAAATAAATTGTTATAACAATGGTAAAGAGGTCGTTCCATGCTGATCTCTTTTAATTGCTCCATTAATTCAAGGCGTAATTCCATTGGGATTTGATTGGCCACATGTGTATGATAAACAACTAACATCGCATCTTGGCTAATATCTTTACTAATCTCTTTTATAAGTTTAATGGCATCTCCTTTTATTAGTTGTAAATCGAGCTCTTTTAAAATCGGGAGTGCTTGATTTAACAAAAGTCTTCGTTCTTCATGCTCTGGCCATATTAATGCTTGGAGCCATTGGAGCTCTTCCTCATTATGAATATCAATAGGATTTAAATCGATGCCAACTCGTTTACAAACAACTGGAGCATTTGTAATGGAAGCTGGAAGCGGTTCTCCACGATTTTCTGAGGACAAAACGAAAGCGCTATTACAATTGTTTATGTGAAGCTGTTGATTATAGCAGTAATTATATTGATCCATTCCAAGTTGGAGCCCTGCACTTGCACCGATTTCTATGAAGGCTAATGGTTTTTGGTGGCGTTTATAAATTTCTGTCATCATCGGATAAAGGTAAGAACAACGACGAATTTCATTAGTCTGAACAAGTTTTTCTTGAAATAAAATCTTCAATTTTTCTGAATGGGATAAGACGAATGCTTTAAAAAAAGGATACACTTCATTTATTGCTTTAGGTGTTGTCGTTAATGATGGATAAAAATTTACTAAATCGTCTTTTGATGATGACAGCAAATACTGAACCCCAGCTAATAATAAATTAGGTACAGGTTGTCCTTGAGGTATAAATGCCGCAACTTTTAGTATTTCATCATCATCGGCAATCTTATTTGCTAAATGTTCATACAGTGGACTTGAGTTTTCACATTCATCTTTTGCAAAAATACGAAATTGTTTACTTAATTTAGCTAACATACAATTCTCCCCTTTGTGTAAAAGTATTCGATCTAATTTTAAGTTTATTATTGTTGGATAATTTAGTAAATTAAATATAGTTAATGAAGTTGATTAAAAACATTAACTTCTTTCAGCGGGTGTTCAAACATCCGCTGAAAGAAGTTAAAGCCTCCGGCGGATGTCACGGAATCGGGAAGGTGTTCTTTGTGCAAACACAAAGCCGATTCCAGACGCAATTATGCCGAGGCATAATTGATTGAAAGGGGTGGGATTTTGGATTATAAATGGATACAGTCTTTTGTAGTAGCAGCTAAATCTTGTAATTTTAGAGTAGCTGCAGAAGAACTACATTTATCACAGCCAAGTATCACTGTTCATATTCATCAATTAGAGCAATTTTTGAATGTTAAATTATTTAAACGTGAAAAAAACCGTGTTCAATTAACGGAGGCAGGGCAGCTTTTTCTCATAGAAGCCCCGCAAATTATCCATCAATGGGATAAAAGTATTGAACGCTTTCAGCTAGCAACAAAGGGGATCGAAGAAAAGCTAATTATTGCAATGACTCCTTTAATGGTGGAAACGATATTGCCCCATGTTATCTATCAGTTTATCAATGAAAATCCTTCTATTGAAATATCCATTCTAGTAGAAGATTCAGCAAAAATTGAGGATTTAATCAATAGTGATAAGGCGCACATTGGTATTTCTTTATTGCCAACTCGTTATCTGCATTGGCACCAAGAGCTTCTTGTTGAGAGCACTCTAGAATTGGTTATTCCTCTGGATGCTTTCGATGATGAGACGGGAGCTTATATTGATTATGAGGAATTATTTCAAACTTACACGTTATTTACACACCATCATCCAACAATTTGGGAGGATTTATTACATAAATTACAGGAGGAATTTGTAGTTACAAAGCAAGTGTCCATATCTCAATCCTATGTGGTGAAGCGCTTAATAAAAGATGGATTAGGCATGTCATTTTTACCACGAATGATTGTGAGAAGAGAGCGCATGGAAGGTCGGTTTAATATCGTTCCCTTCGATGAAATTGCTTTGCCAAGTGTTCCTGTATATCTTTTTTATAAGGATTTAGTAAAAATTCCAGAAGAGCTATTACGTTTATTTCAGACGAGGGATTATTTATAAAATTATAGTCAACTATTTCAACAATTTCTTAGCGAAACTTTATTAATGGTTCATATCAAAAGTAGGGAAGTCGTTTGTAATGGCTGAAGATTATGAAGATGTAAATGTTAACAGAAAAGTTTGAGTAAGCAGTTTATCAGGTGACAAGTGTGATGGATGGTATAGAAGGTACCGGGCATTTCTGCAAAATGAGTTTAATATTGTGCTTCTTGTAATCGCATCCGTGCTTGCGTAGCTTATTTTGTTCTTCTTTAAATGAATAAACGATATGAAAAGCCCCTCCTAATCACTCGGCTATCGGGCGATTAGGAAGGGCTTTGATTATTCTCATCTTTGGAACAATGCAATAACCACCCCGCGAAACGTTTAGCGGTTATTACTCAGGCGAATTAACCTTGCTGCGTTCACTCGCCTGGTCCTGTTCAGGTTGTTCCGATTTTGCTGGTTGCTCCGACTGCTCAGGTTGTTCCGATTGTTCCGGTTGCTCCGATTGTGTCGGTTGCTGCTCAGGCTGATCTTTTCTGAGTTTTTTGCGAATAAAGCCCCAAATTGCGCCTACAGCCAGCACAAGCACGATCCCAAACTTCTTCAGTAGAGGGATGAGCACAGCAAATATGCCCGCTTTTTTGGCAACGGCTAGACCCGCGCCTCCGAGAATTAATCCAGTTAAGCCGAATTCAGCTACCTTATCGGTTTTTTTGTCAAAATCCTCATAGCGCTGACCTTGCTTTAAGTTAAACTGCTTTAGGATCTTGTTGTTAAACACTATACGATCGGCCTGCAAATTTGCCGGATCTGAGACGAGTATCGCCGAGATATAGCCTTCGCGCGATAGAAGTCGCACATTGTAGTTAATAACACCGTTGTTCTGATTATCATGTGCCAATAAAGACCATGACAAACTGTGTAATTGGTTGTCGTAGAAAGGAGCAACATCCCATTTGTCAACGAATAACTGATTTTCAGGACTTAAATCCTTATTCATTTCTTCCGTGCCTTCTTTGTAGCTTTCCAGCAAGGCGTCAGCATCGATATCCTTTTTCTCGTCGTCTTTAATATGTCCAGATTCCGTATATTCGAAATAAACGGCCCAATTCTGTTTTTCATCCTTTGGGAAAACCACACCGATTTCTTCCCCGTTCGGTTCCATTCCGCTCTGCGTTATGTATTTTTTCGTATTTTCGGCATCAAGAAAAATAAAATCGCTACCTAATTCAAGCTCCGCTAAATTAGTTCCCACGTCGACTTTCTGTCCACCTTCTACCCAATTTAGCTCTTCTTCGGCGTATGCGGGAACCGCACACGCCATTATAATAAGAGTCATAACAGTTACTGATTTTAATAGTTTTACAATCAATGATTTCAAAAATCGCTTCCTCCCAAACTTGCGTTCTTACGCTGCGGACGACTTGTCCTTATTTCCTTTAAATAAATGAATGCCTACTAGGACGGCACCGATACCTGCAATAGCAATTTCAACAAAGGTTTCGCCTCCGCCAAAAATTTTGCCGAAAACGGTAAATAATTTGAATTGCATACCGAATTGCGGCAGTATGAACGCCCCTAACCCCAAAATTAAAAATATAATACCAGTACGTAACATAATTAACCCCCTTAATATGGAAAAAACACTTCTATAGATTATCTTATATCCCAAAATGTGGCAACCGTGTAAATAGTCATTTAATTTTCGTGGTATTTATGACCTATTAGTAATAAGAGGATATTTCTAGTGATTACGGATTATCGAAATAAAAACAATTTACCAACCAACTAACTAATATATAAATTAAATATTTGGCCTAAATATTATAGGAAAAATAATTTGTATATATATATGCGATTTCTTTTATGAATGAGGGCAAGAAAAGAAATACCACAATTTCATGATGATGGTGAGTATCAACATTATGGGAAAGAGAGGAAAGTTAAGAATGAATTATAATGAATTTATTTGGTATTTTAGGTTCGATATAGGCACTGAATATGGTGGAATATACTGTAATACTCATTTGTGGCTACAGTTTCTTTTGAATTTTGATTTTAATAAATACTTGAGATTAAGGGCATTCCTCTACTCTTTTAGAAATAGATTGTAAAAGACGACCTTGTTCGTAAATATTCACCTTGCATTACTTATAGTTTTTTTATGTAATTACTTTGAGCATAAAAGGTTTGAGTAATAAAAGGTTTATTTTGTGTTCTTTTGTGTACATAGATACTGGGTAATAGGGGTATAAATTCTTGAGAACTAAAAGCGATGTGTTATAATAGGGGTAAGAAAAAGACCGTATGGTGCTGTAACACCATACGGTCAAGTAACAAAACAAACGCTTTAAGAGCGATTGGCAAGAGCAAAAGTAAAAGCACTTTAACCTCGCTTAGGTTTTAAAGGGTGCTTTTACTTTTTTTGTGAAAAAGTATATGACAATGCAAGGATAGCTACAATTAAAGTGCCAATAGCAATAGCAATAGCAATAGCAATAGCAATAGCAATAGCAATAGCAATAGCTATGCTTAATGCTTCGTATGTTGTCATAAGCAATCCCTCCTTTCTCTCCTAGAACTAAATAGCAAAATTTGAATTAGGAGTAGTAGAAAAGATCGCCAATCACCCTGAAATACCTTTGTTCTGTTACACTTTAATTATACCATTTCTTCTATCATTATCACAGATTTGCTATCTTTTACTAGATTCTAATTCCTCTAACTGATTAGTTATTCTCTTCTTCGATTTTTTAAACTTTATCACTCAATAATTCAATTGATTATTTTCTTATCCAAGGTTTGTATTTGCCGATATACCGATTATGTGTAATAGGGCTGTGTTAATTGTGTATCCTTCAACATGCAGCTATCGATGGGGAGCGGAAATTTAGAATATAAATTAAAATTTGGAAAACCAGCTACAATAAAAGATATAGTTGACATATTTGAGTGTGACGAGGATTTGAGATTTGTAGAAATCTAAGAACAGTACAAATACTATATTAATTGGTTAAAATAGGCTTGTTAGTTGAAGAAGAGTTTTCCAAATAAAAGCATATGCAAGAAGGGAAGGGCATCAGGGGATGGTATTTTCTCTTTTTAAGAAAAAGAAAGCGCCACAGCAATTGAAAAATAGAGTTGAATTCTGCATCACAAACTTATCACTTGGAGCGGATGCCTATGATATATTAAATGAAAGATCCGATATTGAAATTGAAGAATCGGGTTGTACATCACATTGTGAAATTTGTGAGCAAGGTATCTTCGCCATCCTCAATGGAGAAGCCATAACTGCAGATGATGCAGAGACGTTAGTGAAGGCAATTGATGAAGAAATTAAACAAAACCCTCTTTATTGAAATGAAAACAGCTTGTTAGCATAAATTAACAAGCTGTTTTTTATATTTTGGTGAAGAGCCACTATACAGTTTACCAACCGCGTACGTATTGCACTGGAGGTGTAATTTCTTCTCCTAAATCCTTAGCAGCATGAAGTGGCCAATATGGCTCGCGCAGAAGAACACGCGCTAGGAAGATTAAGTCAGCACGATTATTTTGTAAAATTTCCTCTGCTTGAATAGCTGTCGTAATAAGGCCGACTGCTCCAGTTGGAATATCAGCACCATGCTTAATCGCTTCAGCATGAGTTACTTGGTAGCCTGGAAAAACATTAATATGTGCATGCACGACACCACCTGTAGAAACATCCACTAAATCGATCCCCTGTGATTTCATCCAACGACTGAAGACGATAAAATCATCCATTGTAGTACCATCATCTGCATAGTCTTCAGCGGAAACGCGCACAAGTAAAGGGCCTTCCCAAACACTACGAATAGCATCGATGACTTGACGTAATAATCGATAACGATTTTCTTGCGAGCCACCGTATTGGTCATCGCGTTTATTCGTTGCAGGTGATAAAAATTCACTTATTAAATAGCCATGTGCTCCGTGGATTTCAAGAACATCAAAGCCTGCTTTAGCTGCCCGGACAGCTGCTTGTTTAAATGCTTCTACAACATATTCAATGTCTTCTAATGTCATTTCAGTTGGCGTTTTATAATCATCGCTAAATGCAATGGCTGATGGAGCAAATATTTCTCCATCTACAGTTGCTTTACGCCCAGCGTGTGCAAGCTGTATGCCGGTTTTTGCTCCGTATGCTTTCATTCCTTGAACTAATTGACTTAAACCTTCGATATGGGCGTCATCCCAAATGCCAAGATCGTTACTAGAAATACGACCCTCTGGTACAACACCAGTCGCTTCGACAATAATTAAACCAACTTGACCAGCAGCCCGCGTTGCATAATGTACTTGATGGAATGGTGTGACAAGCCCATCAGCCTGTGCAGAGTACATACACATCGGTGCCATCACAACACGGTTTTTTAAAGTGATATTTTGTAATTGATAAGGTTCTAATAATTTAGCCAATTTAAAGCCCCCTAATCCCTAGTGATATACTTTACCCCGCTTTAACGGGCAGTAATACTCCCACCTTTAATATTTTAGCAAAAGTAAGAAGTTAGGTGGGAGATAAACTGCCCGTAAAAGCCCGATTCGTTCAACTAATAATCATTGGGGGATGAAGAAAACCCCCAATGATTAAAGTTTCACTTTATTTTGCACACATTATTTACTATTTGCAAGTGATCGAGATCGAGCTTCTGCTTCTTTAATGCACGCTTCAATGGCTTCATTAAATTGATATTGTTCAAGAGCTTTAATTCCAGCTTCTGTTGTACCGCCTGGACTTGTTACTTTACGGCGTAATACATCAGGCTCATCGACGGATTGCTTCAGCATTTCCGCAGTACCAGCAAGTGTTTGCGTCATTAATAGTCGTACTGTATCTTTCGAGAGACCGACCTTTGTACCAACCCGTTCAAATGCCTCCATTAAATAATAAATATAAGCTGGGCCACTTCCTGAAAGAGCTGTTACAGCATGTAACTGATCCTCATCTACCTCAATAACTGAACCAACCGCCTCTAAAAGCTGTAAGAAAAGAGCGCGTTGTTCTGCTGTCACTTTGTCATTAAAGGCAATCCCACTTGCAGACATCCCAATAGTGGCAGAAGTGTTAGGCATAACGCGCGCGACTGGACGAGCACCTAAATGTTCTGTAATAGTAGTAATGGCAATACCAGCTAAAATAGAAAGAATGGCTGATTGCTCTGTAATTTTAGGCTTTAGCTCACGCATCGCCGCAACGGCATCCTTTGGTTTCATCGCTAAAATGATTAAATCAGCCTGCTGATAAATATCATCATCACAATTGCCATTTACATCATATGTGTCGTGTAAAAATCGTAAGCGTTCCTTGTCTGAGCGATTGGTGACGTAAATTTCTTGTGCTGTAAATACCTTTTGTTTAATCCAGCCCTGAATCAATGCCTCTGCCATAGAGCCTGCACCAATAAATAGTATTTTTTTCATGATAAAACCTCCAGTTCAAATTCAATTTCGCCTTGGCGTAATTGCCGCTGACGCTTCGCTTTCGCGCAGATAAACAATGCGTCCGGATTTTGAAAATCTGTGACATCCGCCGGAGGCTTTATCTTCATTCAGCTGTCGCTACCAAACATTTGTAGCAGTCGCTACTAAAACATTTGTAGCTGCCGCTACGCTTTCGCTACTAAAACATTTGCTGAATGAAGATAAAAAAAAGCGCTCCCGTCCTTATAAAGAAGGACGAAAACGCTGTTGTTTCCGCGGTACCACCTTTGTTTGCCAATTGGCACAACTCATAGCCCTTTTATCGCAAGGGAAACGGTTATGTTTTCATAACTGCTCAGAAGTAGGTTCGGTAATGGGAGCGGGTGATGTCACTTTCAGCAAATGTAACACTCTCTAAGACACCTTCACCAATTACGTACTTGGCTTCATCAACGCACATTAATAATTAGATTATTCAAAATTATATTGATAATACGTCAAGCTGTCAACAGGAGGGTGACGAAAAGAAGAAAAACTTGTAAAATAGAATGAATCGGTATTCACTAGTTGCATTAAAGGGGGAAACAGCTTTTGTCTATATACAAAATTGAAATACCAACACCCTATGAAGTAGGAGATGTGAATGCATTTGTTGTAAAAGGCGATGCATTGACCATTTTTGATGTTGGTCCAAAAACAATGGAAGCCTATGATGCGCTTAAATGGGGTATTCGAGCAGCGGGCTTTGACATGCGAGATATTGAACAGGTTGTGTTAACCCATCATCATCCAGATCATGCAGGTTGGGTGGATGCCTTTCCAAACGCAGAAATTTTAGGGCATGCCTATAATGATAAATGGCTACGTCATGACGAGGATTTTTTACGTTACCATGTGCAGTTTTACAGTGAGCGCTTATTCGAGCACGGAGTTCCTCAACAATATATCCAGCC
Source organism: Lysinibacillus sp. 10T31 (assembly GCF_056394365.1). Taxonomy (NCBI): domain Bacteria; kingdom Bacillati; phylum Bacillota; class Bacilli; order Caryophanales; family Bacillaceae; genus Lysinibacillus; species Lysinibacillus sp. 10T31. Next base: position 105,135 of record NZ_JBFTHS010000003.1, on the reverse strand, counting down.
GAGTGTACATGTCCGCCGTGAAATAGAGCTTGTAGGTGAACGACCATTAACACAAATTCTTAACGATGGAGATGAAGTGCCAGGACATCCTGGACTAAAGGCTATTGAAACGTTAGGACACGCACAAAGTCACTTAATCTACTGGGATGAAAAAACTCATGATGTAATAGGTGGAGATTTATTACTTGAAAAGATAACGCCAAACCCATTAATTGAGCCACCACTAGACCGTACATTAGGACGTACAAAATCGTTACTACAATATAATGAATCGCTAGAAATTTTACGTCGATTACCAGTAAAAAAGATGTATACAGGACATGGTGCTGAGCTAGAGAATATTCCTGATTTAATTGATAAACGACTAGAACGCCAGCATCAGCAATCTTTGAAGGTTTGTGAATTATTTGGGGACGAATCATTAACTGCTGTACAAGTAACGAAGCGCTTTTACCCATCGATTTTTCAGCGCCAGCTTGGACTGACCTTGTCCAAAACGCTCGGTTATTTAGATTACTTGGAGGCCAATAATTTCATTACATCTACGAAAACGGAAGAAGGTATCTACTTATTTCACAGGGAGTAGGTTTAAAGATGAACATGAATAAAAAGACTATCTTCGTTACAGGTGCAACTAGTGGTGTTGGCCTGAAAATTACAGAATTATTAGTAGCACAGGGTCATACGGTATATGCAACAGGACGCAATACGGTTGCATTAAAAGCATTAGAACGCATAGGCGCAAACGTGATTCAAGCAGATTTAACTAATTTAGCTACAATCGATGAAGTATGTGCACAGCTACCGCCTCTTGATGTAGCTATTTTATCTGCAGGGGTAGGTAAGTTTGGCATTGCAACTGACTTATCAGATGAAGCGATTAGACAAATGGTAGAGCTAAATGTTAGTGTGCCGATGTATTTAGCAAAACGTCTAGCAGCACCTATGATACAACGTCAGCAAGGTCAGCTAATCTTCATCGGCTCACAGGCAGGAAAGGTAGCGACACCTAAGGCTAGTGTCTATGCTGCTACAAAGCATGCGATTGTCGGCTTTACAAATGGGCTTCGAATGGAACTGGCTCCGTATAATGTTAAAGTTACTGCGATACATCCAGGTCCAATCGATACACCATTTTTAGATAAGGCAAGTGATGAAAGTGGCTATCGTGAGTCTTTAGGAAGATTTTTGTTAACAGCGGAAGAGGTGGCACAAGCTACAGTAAAAACAATTGAACGACCAGTTCGAGAGGTTAATTTACCTAGGATCATGGGATTAACAAGCAAGCTGTATGCAATGGCACCTGCAACCGTAGAATTTTTAGGCAAATCATTTTTCAATAAAAAATAGGGATAAAACTGTAAACATACCAAGTTGAGTGTGTTTACAGTTTTTTTATGGTTCATCATCAAAAATTGTGGATGGCATTTGTAAAACATTAGTCTAGGATAGTTGCATAAGCCCCTTTTGAAAAAGGATATTTTTCATCCCAAAGAGAATTTAAATATATAGAATGGAGGATGAAAAGAATGAATAAATATCTTAATCAAATTTCCCAAGACTTAGTAAATGCAAATTTGAATAATTATTGGTCAGGTTTTGAATCGATTGCTTACGCATTATACGATAAAAGTTATGTTTATCTTTTCAACCATCCTAGAATGAAAAAAAATCAACAAAATAATTATCAAATTTTAAATTGGGATGAACAATTTATGGGTTGTACACTTATTCTTTATAATGATTATCCTACAGCAATTGTAAATATCGAATTGTATGAGAATTATGAAAGTTTATATTCTATTCTCGTACACGAATTATTCCACGGTTTTCAATATGTTAAAGGCGAAACACGGTTTGCGAATGAAGTTCTGGGAATCACATATCCGATATCGAAAGAAAATGTAGAATTACGAAATCAGGAAAGAGCAAACCTTTTTAGTGCGGTGTTAGAAAATAATATTCTTAAAAAGAAACTATATCTTAATACTTTCATTGCTCTAAGAGAAAAAAGAGCTGCTAAGTTTAATAATAATCTATTATATGAAAACTTAATTGAAACAATTGAAGGACCTGCGTGGTATGTTGAACTAAAGGCATACTCAGAAAAAAAACCGATAGCTTACAAATCAGTTCTAAAAAAGTATGGACAACACCTTAAGGACAAATATGAATCTACTTCTGATATACGAAAAAGTTGTTATAGTTCAGGTTTGTTTATGTGTTTGTTACTAGATGAATTTTCACCAGGTTGGAAGGAAAGTTTTTGGGGTAAAGAGGATACATTATACGATATATTTAAACAGCTTTCTGATGATTTTATAAAAATAAATAGCGTAGAAATAAGTCCTGAAACAGAGGAGGCAATTAATTTTACTATACAAAATAGAAAAAATACATTTGAAAACTTTGAACAACAAAAAGGTATTCATCTATTTATTGAAGGTGAAATAACTGCTAAATCTTTTGACCCGATGAATATCGTCTCATTTGAAAATAGGCTTTTACATAAGAACTCTATAAAAGTAAGAATTAACAATGAAGACTATCTTGTACAACAACCTGTTATTGCCTATTGTAAGGATGGACTTCAAAATATAATTAAATTACATCTGATATTAAAGAATAATCCCATTGAAAATGCCAATTCGCTAAAAATTGATGGAATCGGAGTAATCAAGGGAAGGTATGAAAAGCAGGAAAATGTTTTGCATTTATATGTGAATTAGGACCATCTTTTCTTCAACTAATAACGGTGCAGTATTGTTGAAGATTAAACTTTCAGAACAATATAGAACCGCTAGAGAAGAATTACACTCTCTAGCGGTTTCTTGTTTCTAAGTTAATTCACTATTCTATATTTCAACGTAAATCAACCCCTCGTTTTGCCGAAAACAATTTACTTTCCTAAAATTTATATAATATACATTCATGTAGCGAGTAAAAATTCGTTTTTCTGAGTAAAAATATTCATAGTTGTACAAGCGCTAAAAGTATTATAATGACACACTTTTTACAATAAACATAAAAGTCTATAAATTTATAAAAATACACTTGTTTTAATTTTTATAACATGATACTATTCGTGTATAAACTTTTAAACGAATGTATAAACATACATATCTTATAGATTAATTGGAGGCGCATTTTTTATGGCAAATAAAAAAGTAGTATTAGCATATTCAGGAGGTCTTGATACTTCTGTAGCAATTCCGTGGTTAAAAGAACAAGGTTGGGACGTTATTGCAGTGTGCCTTGACGTTGGTGAAGGTAAGGACCTTGAATTCGTAAAAAATAAAGCTCTTCAAGTAGGAGCAATTGAATCATATATGGTAGATGCGAAGGATGAATTCGCTGAAGAATATGCATTAATCTCATTACAAGCTCATACTTGGTACGAGCAAAAATATCCTCTAGTATCGGCACTTTCTCGTCCATTAATTTCTAAAAAATTAGTGGAGATTGCAAACCAAGTAGGAGCGGACGCAGTAGCTCATGGTTGCACAGGTAAAGGTAATGACCAAGTTCGTTTCGAAGTTTCAATCAAAGCGTTAAATCCAGATTTAGAGGTGTTAGCACCTGTACGTGAGTGGGGCTGGAGCCGTGATGAGGAAATCGAATATGCAATGAAACATGATGTACCGATTCCTGCAACGTTAGATTCACCATTCTCTATCGACCAAAACTTATGGGGCCGTGCAAATGAAGCGGGCGTAATGGAAGATCCATGGGTATCTCCACCAGAAGAAGCTTATGGTTTAACAGTTTCTGTGGAAAACGCTCCAGATGAAGCGGAATATGTTGAAATTGAATTTGTTGCTGGTAAGCCAGTATCGTTAAACGGTAAAGAAATGAAGCTTGCTGATTTAATCCAAGAATTAAATGCAGTAGCTGGCGCACACGGCGTTGGTCGTATCGATCACGTAGAAAACCGATTAGTTGGTATTAAATCTCGTGAAGTATATGAAATTCCAGGAGCTAAAGTGCTATTAACGGCTCATAAAGAGCTTGAAGACTTAACGCTTGTAAAAGAGTTAGCACACTTCAAGCCAGTCATCGAGAAAAAATTATCTGAATTAATTTATGATGGTTTATGGTTCTCTCCATTACGTGTAGCACTGGAATCATTCCTTGCCGAATCACAAAAGTTTGTGAACGGAACTGTGCGAGTGAAGCTTTACAAAGGTCATGCAATTGTGGAAGGACGTAAATCTCCAAATTCACTTTATAGTGAAAAGCTTGCAACATACTCTAAAGAAGACCAATTCAACCATGCTTCAGCAGTAGGCTTCATCGAATTATGGGGTCTGCCAACCGTGGTTAACTCTTCAGTAAATAAATAAAAACTAATTTTGACAAGCAAGGTGTAGGATAGCTTTGTGCTATGCTGCACCTTTTCAAAAAGAAATGAAGGAAAAGGTGAGCTGTTATGACTAAACTTTGGGGCGGACGTTTCCAAAAATCGGCAGAAGCATGGGTGGACGAGTTCGGAGCATCGATTGGCTTTGACCAACAGCTTGTTCTAGAAGACCTTGAAGGTAGCGTAGCACATGTTACGATGCTTGGCGCAACAGGAATTTTACCAGCGGCTGACGTAGAGGCCATTCTTGGTGGCCTTGCACAATTACAAGAAAAAGCAATCGCAGGGGAGCTTGAATTTACAGTTGCCAATGAAGATATTCACTTAAATCTGGAAAAAATGCTCATTGATTTAATTGGTCCTGTAGGTGGTAAGCTTCACACAGGTCGTAGCCGAAATGACCAAGTAGCAACGGATATGCATATTTTCTTGAAAAAACGTGTGAAGGAAGCAATCGGTTTAATTGAGATATTCCAAAAGACATTGCTTGAAAAAGCTGAGGAGCATGTAGAAGCAATTGCTCCAGGCTATACACATTTACAACGTGCCCAACCAATCTCATTTGCGCATCACTTAATGGCCTATTTCTGGATGTTAGAGCGTGATAAACAACGTTTTACGGAGTCGCTTCAACGTATCGATATTTTGCCTTTAGGTGCAGGTGCCATGGCGGGGACAACTTTCCCAATCGACCGCTTAAAATCCGCAGAGCTATTAGGCTTCAGCGAAGTTTATGCAAACTCTATGGATGCAGTAAGTGACCGTGATTTTATCGTTGAATTTTTAAGCAATTCATCATTATTAATGGCGCATTTATCTCGTTTTGCAGAGGAAATTATTTTGTGGTCGACAGATGAATTCAAATTTATCGAATTAGATGATGCCTTCTCAACAGGTTCTTCTATAATGCCACAAAAGAAAAATCCTGATATGGCAGAGTTAATCCGTGGAAAAACGGGACGTGTTTACGGTAACTTAATGGGCTTATTAACCGTTCTTAAAGGAACACCGTTAACATACAACAAAGATATGCAAGAAGATAAAGAAGGTATGTTCGATACAGTCCATACAATTCTTGGTTCATTAAAAATCTTTGAAGGTATGGTTCGCACGATGACTGTCAATACAGAGCGTTTGCACCAGGCAGTACACTCTGACTTCTCCAATGCTACGGAGCTTGCAGATTATCTCGCAACAAAAGGTATGCCTTTCCGTGAAGCACATGAAGTGACAGGAAAACTTGTATTCACATGTATTCAACAGGGTATCTACTTATTAGATTTACCGCTTGAAGACATGAAAAAAGAAAGTGAGCTTATCGAAGCGGATATTTACGATGTATTAGCGCCTGAAGCAGCTGTTCGTCGTCGTCATTCTTTAGGTGGTACAGGGTTTGATCAAGTAAACATCCAAATCGAAAAGGCAAAAGCTTGTCTATTTTAACAATTATTTAGCGTGCATGTCCTTGTGACTTTTGCATAGATATTCATTAAAGCTGTCCAGTGAGGCACTATGAAAAACCATTTTCCTTTTTCGTTTAGAGCCAGAGGGTGAAACGAGAAAGAGCCCCTTACATAGGTGAAGGACAATCCCCAATTCTGGAGACGCGGAATTGGGGTTTTTGTGTAAAGAAATAACAATGGGAGGGATTTCAATGAATGAGCGTTTTATAAAGGGATTAGAAACAATTAAACAGTATGTGACAAAGGAAGAAGCGGCACGAATGATTGAGGCAGATGCACTAGCTGATGTAGCACCAGATTTACGCAAAATGATTATTGAATTTGCCTATGGTGATGTTTATTCTCGACCAGGGCTAGATGCAAAAAGCCGTGCACTTGTTGTCATTACAGCAGTAGTAACTCAAGGTGCTGCCCCACAAACAAAGACACATATTAAACGTGGTATACATGCAGGTTTGACACAGATAGAAATTGTGGAAGCATTATTACAATTAGTGCCATATATAGGTTTTCCTCGTGTACAAAATGCTTTAACTTTTTTCAGCAGGTGTCCAAACACCTATTGAAAAAAGTTAAAGCCTCCGGCGGATGTCACGGAATCGGAAAGGAGTGCTTTGTGCAAGCACAAAGCCGATTCCGGACGCAATTATGCCGAGGCATAATTGATCCATTGCGCAACAAGTCTTTAAAGAAGTCGCCTAAAATAAAAATCTGCATTTTCGTGGAGTTTTATTCTTTAACAAGCCATTATTAATAAAAATGCTCTTCACATGAATAAACACTTGTTAAACAGTTCATATTAAGAGAGGAATCACTTATCAATCTAAAATGATTGGAGGATGTAGAATGAGTAGTCAAACACCCAAAGACCAGGAATCTCAGGAAAGTCCGCCACAGTTGTATAGGGTGAGCTTCTAAAATCTTAAGGAAAAGGTGAGGCAGAGGATATTCTGTTTTGCTGTATCTTAAGAAGAAGCAAAAACCGATACAGATCAAATCAAATAGAAATAAGTGTTCTTGGGATCCAGAATTTTTCTGGGTCCTTTTTTTATTTCGCATTCATTTCCCTAAAGCATGATAGACCAGTGGTGGTAAAGAAGTTAAACTGATTAATTTTCACTTTATAGAAGAATTTGACTTTTTTAGAAAACTGTATTACTCTTAGTATGACAGATTTCTGTTTGGTTATAAGCAATACAGATTGGAGGGGTAAAATGAATATTCATTTAGATCCAAGCAGTGAATTACAGCTCTATAAACAGTTAGCGAATCAGTTAATTGAGTTAATTGCTAAGGGAAAGCTAAAAAATGGTGACACATTACCTTCAGTTCGTTCAATGGCTGCGGATTTAGGGATTAATGTCAGCACGGTTAGTAAGAGCTATCATGAACTTGAAGAAAAAGGGTTAATCGAATTAAAGCCGAAAGCAAAGGCGATCATTATCGGTGGTCAAAAAAAAGAACTGGAAGAGACGGAAGTTGAAAAAGTAGAAAATGCATTAAAACCAATTATGGCAGAGGCCTATGCACGTGGTCTCGAAAAAGATCAGATGACAAGTTTGTTTCATCGAATTTTAAAACAATGGAAGTAGGGGAAATATGCTTTTTATATTAAGCATCTTTATCTTTGTAGGGGTACTGGAAACTTTAACTCCATATTTTGCGAGAAAAACAACTGTGTTTGGTGTGTCAATTCCAGAACCTTATGTGCAACATCAGCAATTACGTATATTTAAAAAACACTACAGCATAATGATCGGGAGCATAGCAGTTGCATTTCTTTTAGGCCAAATTTTACTACTTTTTACGTCCATTCAAGAAAACCAATTTGTTTTATTATCCTTTATCATGCTATATGTCGTGCTTCTCATATCAGCTGGACTTTATATGTTTTATCATATAAAAACAAAAAAACTGAAACAACAAGAAAATTGGGAAGCGCATGTAAAAACTGTTTATGTGATGGATTTATCTATACGGGATCGAGATGAAGTACTTTCACCTACATTTTTCGCATTACCAATTATTATCACGTTAGCATTGATTACCTTTACCTATATGAATTACAATGCCATCCCGGATGTATTTGCTACCCATTGGAATGCAGCGGGTGAAGTAGACGGTTGGACTGAAAAAACATGGCTATCAATTATTGAAATGCCACTTATTTTACTAGGGACACAAATTAGTTTTTTCATCATGAGTATAGGTATGAAAAGTGCCAAAATACAATTGAGCGCACAGGCGAAAGAAGCTTCAGCCAATAGAGAGCTTACACAGCGCAAATATGGCAGCTGGTATTTAGCGGCGATTAATTATAGTATGACCATTCTTCTTGTTGTTTTACATTACTCGACAGTGATTTTGAAAAATCAAACAGCTCCTTACTTCTTCCCGCTTTTTATCGTTTTTATGATCGTCTCTTTAGGGGGACTTACCCTCTTAATTTGGAAGTTAAGTAAAAGTAATGAGCGCTTTGATGATTTACATACAAACGAAACAGCTGCAGCCGATGATCGATATTGGAAATGGGGTATTGTTTACATCAATAAAAATGATCCTTCACTATTAGTACAAAAGAAATACGGTGTTGGTTGGACTGTGAATTTAGCGAATAAATGGAGTTATGTCATTTTACTTGTAATATTTTTGCCAATCTTATTAGTCATCTTCATATAGAAGGAGAGATTTTATGAAAAAACTTTTGTTTTTATGTTGCGCACTCTTATTATTAGCAGCATGCGCGGAGAAGGAAGACAATACAAAAGGTAAAGAGACAAAGGAGGACAATAAAATGAATGAACAGCTAGTAGGGAAATGGGAAGGAAATATCGAAACGCCAAACGGAGCACTTCCAATTATCGTTGATTTGCAGAAAGATAGTGGGACATTATCAGTACCAGCACAAGGCTTATCCAATTATCCATTTAAAAGCATTAAATACAATGGTGATCAAGTGAATGTTTCAATCAATTTAAATGGCTCGGCAGTTGAAATAAACGGAACATTAAAAGATGGGCAAATTGAAGCAACGTTTCAACAAAATGGTGGCAAATTCCCACTTATTTTAAAACCATTCAAAGAACAAGCACAACAACCAGTTACGTATGAAACGTTAAAGATTCCTGTTAAAGATGGTGAGTTAACAGTGGCTCTTCAAAAGACTAGCAAGGAGCCATCTCCAGTGGCACTTATTATAGCAGGCTCTGGACCAACTGATAAGGATGGAAATTCAGCAATAGCTGGTAAAAATGACAGCTTAAAAATGATTGCGGAAGGATTAGCAAAAGACGGTATTGCGACTGTTCGCTATGATAAACGTGGAATAGGCGATAATCAATCCCTTTTAACAAAGGAAGAGGATATCACGATCGACCAATACGTAGACGATGCTGTTCAAGTGATTAATACCCTGTTAGCCGATAAAGCATATTCAAGTATTCATATTATTGGACATAGCGAAGGTTCACTGATTGGTTTACTAGCAGCACAAAAAACAAAAGTAGAGTCCTTTGTTTCCATAGCAGGTGCTGGAAGACCAGCAGATGAAATTTTGTTAGAGCAATTAAAAGGTCAATTATCGCCAGCGCTTCTAAAAGAATCAACAGATGCTCTTGCATCCTTGAAAAAAGGCGAGCTAGTGAAGAACGTTTCTCCAGATTTACAATCACTCTTCCGTTCTTCCGTTCAACCGTATATGATTTCATGGTTAAAATATAACCCTGCAAGTGAGTTAGCAAAAGTGAATAGCCGAGTTTTAATTCTTCAAGGAACAACCGACTTACAAGTAGTTGCAACGGATGCGGAAGCCTTAAAGAAAGGTAAACCAGATGCCAAGCTTGTATATATGGACGGAATGAATCATGTGTTAAAAAATGCTCCAGCAGATCGCGCGAAAAATTTAGCGACGTATTCAGACCCATCATTATCACTTCATAAAGAATTGCTGCCAGCCATCCAGCAATTTATTCTAAATGAAAAGTAGAGGCTAATCGTCATGAATGCCATTGTTTGGATTATCATAATGATACCGTTCCTAATGTTTGCAATTGTTTTATCACAAGGAAAAGGTGCATTTTTAACTTCTTTCAGCAAATGTCTATTGTAGCGAAAGCTAAGCGTCAGCTACAGAAATCTCCCACCTCTATAGGTGTTGTGATGAATGCAATTTTAAGTCATTTTTCAGCGGGTGACCAAACATCCGCTGAAAGAAGTTAAAGCCTCCGGCGGATGTCACGGAATCGGAAAGGAGTCCTTTGTGCAAGCACAAAGCCGATTCCGGACGCAATTATGCCGAGGCATAATTGATTAGCGGGCTATAATACGATGTCCGACAGTGAGAAAGAGAAATATAACGAAAAAGCACTTGCTAAATTTATGGGCAAAGTGATGTATGGCTACTGTTTTTGTTTACTATTATGGGGACTAAATGAGCTATTTAAAACGGAATGGCTATTTATCATCGGGCTCGTTCTTTTTATAGGTCTTACTATTTTCGCACTTGTGTATACCAATACACGTAATCGCTTTAAAAAATAAGTTTATCTTCATTTATTAGCAAGGTGAACCGAGCGAATTGGGTAGATACTCGCACGAAATAGGGAAATACCCGCGGAAGGAAGACATTGCCTCCGGACATAATTATGCCGAGGCATAATTGATCAAAAAGAGTATGCTCAAATCAGAGCATACTCTTTTTTAGGACTTTTTATATAAATCATCTTTAATAGAGTGTAGACAGGTCGGTGAGACCGAGAGCGGACTGCTCATCGAACGCCTAATCAACCCCACGTTATGGTGATTGATGAGTATTATCTGTGTCCGACCGTGAGAAAGAAATAGCACTTGCCAAATCCGTTCCGCATAAACGCTCGGTGTTGTCATTAACTAAAGCGAAAAACTATATTATCTTCCTTATTTATATATAAATAGAAAATTCACTATTAATTCAAGTTATTTTTTATGGGTCGAATATATTATGGAGGCTGAACGAGCTATTTAGTGGTAATTATTCGTAGTCAATTCTCTTTATAGGACATACTTGTTTTTAACTTAATTCGTTCGTTACTACTTGGATAAATTCATCTCGAAATTGTGATTCAAAAATTGTAACCCCTTTCTCTTTGGAAAGTTGTTGTAACTTTTGAATCTTTGCTTCATCTTGCTCCATAAAGGCCATTTCTACATATTGTAAATCTTGCAAGATATGATGTATAAATGTATCCCCTTCTCTTTTGATATCTACAGCAATAAAGTCAAAAGATAAAAATGTTTTTGCAGGGATAATAATTTTATCAAACAGATAGTTTAAAGCTTTAAAAGGGACATAAGGAATACCTTTCTTATACTCATATTTTTCAATAATAGGTAAAACCACATCAATAAATCTTTGTATTTTTTCTATATCGTTAAGCTTTGTATCCTTCAAATCATACTTCTCGATAATCTGCTGTATTTTTTCATATTGATTTTGTTCTAACAGATGCTTCATATAGAGGAGCTCTTCTTTGAATTTAGATCGAACTTTTTTACTTAATTGTCGATGATCAATAACAGCGTATTCGATTTGCTCCCAGTCTATCTCTGGACCAAAATGCGGTCCTAAAAAATACTTAAGTTCTTCAAAATCGTTCACTTCGGTAACTCCCTTAATTAGTATTCTATTAATCGTGAAGTAAAACAAGAAAAATTTGGCCTAACCACTCATCGAACGTCGTCAGTAGAAGCCGTGTCAGGATGACACCCCTTTGTTTTTACTTAATTTCCAATAATTATTTATTTTACATAAAAAATCATTTTATAGAAACATATATTTTTATTTCATTTTTTTAAAAATAAAATGAACCTTTTGCAATCCCCGTTTGTATAGTCAGTGAACATATAAAAAGGGAGGGTTTATTTTGGAGCTTATTGTGAAGGATATTGTGAAAAAATATAATGGTGCAAACGTTTTGAATGGTGTGTCAGCCACATTTAAAATGGGCTATTGTTATTTATTATTAGGTCAGAATGGAGCAGGTAAATCTACATTATCAAAATGTATAGCTGGAGATGTAAAACCTGATGGTGGTTCCATTCTATTCAATGATTCGTCCCAATATGTGCATGAGCAAGTTGCGCTGCAGTACCAATTATTTTCGAGTTATCAGTATCTTAAAATTCGTGAAGTGATGGCTCTATTTACTACATTAACGAACAATAAAAATGATTTGGGAGAGCTCTATGAAATATTAGGATTACCGACTTATGACCACATATTATTGAAAAATGCGTCAGGGGGTCAGCGAAAAGCAGTATCAATCTACCTTTCTTTTTTATTAAATAAACCGATTATCATATTAGATGAGCCGTTTGCTGATTTAGATTTAACGAAGAAAAAGCAATTGATGTTTTACTTACAAGATGAAATTCGTCAACGTAACAAAATGATTATTATTATTAGTCATGAGGTGGCAGGGTTAGAACCGTTATTTGATTATGTAGCGATCTTAAAAGACGGGAAGCTTATTGAAAATAGCACACAAGATGAGCTATATCAAAAATACACAGAGGCAAAATTACCAGGAATTGAAGGTCTCTACTATGAAGTGACAGGTCAAATTTTAGGAGGAAGAGTGGGATGATGAAACAAATTGCACGAATTTATATGTTAGAAAGTATACGAAATGCAGGAATGTCTATCGGAAACTTATCGCCAGCCTTTATTTTTTTGATCATGTCAGTTATTTGTAAAAACATGATGTCCGGAGAAGCATTTGATTATTTAATTAAAGGTCAGTTTTTACCAGTTTCAATTTTAATGTTAATTTTCTCATTTGCATTTTCTAGCGCTACTATATATTTAGCAGATATGAAGGCTAATAAAACGTTCCAATGGGTACAACGAACAGGCGTGAAGCCACACACTTACTATATTGGTATGGGAATCGTTGTCTTTACATTATTAAATGTATTTTTAGTGTTACTTCTCATTGGTTATTCCTTCATCATTGATATTTCACTTTCATCTTACTTTATGATTATTTTGATTAGTAATTTTGTTTTACTGGCATTATATCCATTGAGTTTTATATTAGCAGGTCTATTTAAAAACGAGAAAGTAGCTCAAAGTATGTTAGTGCCGATTATGATTTTATTCATGTTTTCAGTAACGATGACAACGATGTTTTTAGCAATCGGGGGGAAAAACCCACATGATTATTATATTTTTCTAAGCTGGAATCCAATGCTTTATTTAAATGATAGTTTGCAAATGTACTTAAATTTAATCAATGAAACATGGCTTCCGCAATATCAATATTGTATAATTTTAGCAGTTATTAGCTTGATGCTAGCAGCCATCGCTAAAAAAGTATATACGAGTAAGTAGGTGATTTTATGGGAATTGGATTTATTGTATCTTTAATTGTAGTTGGGGTTTGGATGATTATTATTTTGGGAATCACAATCCCGATGGATAAAAAATATGTTGTTCGCGAAAATGGAAAAATTAATTATAAAAAAACAACCATTTATTTACGTTGGAATGTATTTGATACGTTAACGCTCGTTTTAGCCATTTATACAATACTTTGTGTGCAGGCATTAAATATACTTTTATTTTTAGGTAAAACAATCGAAAATCCATATGTGCAGTTTTTTACAAATCAATCGCAAGCATGGGTCATTGTAATAGTCCTATACTTAGTTTCACGTGTGTCCATGACATTGAAGTCCATTAAGGCTCATTGGGGGGATGAGCTAGATGATAAGTAATGAGGAGTGGATGGAGGCTTATAAAAACGGAGATGTCGAGGGCTTTGAACAGCTCTATAGTTGTTTATATGAGCCATTGTACTGCTTTTTATTTCGCTATACTCGTGAAGATCAGCTAAGCATTGATATTGTGCAAGATACGTTTGAGCGTTTACAATATATAAAAGAAGATTATGACCAGCAAAAGGGAACGGTTAAAGCCTTTTTATTTCAAATCGCTTATCGCTTAATGATTAATAAATTAAATCGGCGCAAAAAATGGCGCACGCTCTTCCCGTTTTTAGTGCCGACGTCAAGTCATCGTTTGTCTGCTGACGAGAAATTGACGATACAAGAAGCGATACTTCAATTACCCGAAAAGCAACGAGCTGTTATTTTGCTTGTTTATTATCATGATTTACCGCAGGAGGAAATTGCACAAATTTTGTCCATTCCACTTGGCACAGTTAAATCAAGGCTACATAATGCGATAAGGACTTTAAAGGAAGAGCTAAAGGAGGATTTCGATGCTTAAGGATGAATTTCAAAAGGAGCAATGGTTAAAAGACAGCTTAGATCAAGATAAAGTGGAGATTCCTAAGCAGCTAATGACATATAAGAAAAGTCGCTGGCAACGCTTTCTTCAATATTTAGCTTCACCAACGAAGGATCCGTTAGAGCCAATATGTACTTCTTCAGTTGGCTATACCTCTTTGAAAGTAGTGCCCATTGTTGCGGCTGTATTTATTACAATTCTCCAAATTTTATTGCAATAAATTTTATGACTTACGTTATAAATGACATTTGTAGCTGACGCTACCAAAAAAACATTTGCTGGAAGAAGTTAAATTTCTCACTGCCACAATCATTCGGTTGTGGTATTTTTAATGAATAAAATACTATTTATTGCCCATTTTAAGGAAATATTTAGATTAATTTGGAGGTAAATGCTTTGAGGGTTTTAAAAATGATTCCACAGCCAAATACGATAAAAGGTCAGCTTCATCGAACGCTTGTATGGATTACGTTTATTATTGGCCTATGTATTTTTATTCCAACGCTTTATATTGAATATCGACAAACCATTCAACATCAAAATGAAGAGATGACACATTATTTGGATACCCAAACATATTTTTTTGAAAGCTGGTTATCAGAGCGATCCAGTGATATACATACAATAGCTAATTTTGATTTTATAAAGGACTATAATTTTCAAAAATCGCAAGCTTTTTTTCAAGATTATAAAGAAAAAACAAATTTCACAGACTTAATATTCGTCAATAAAGAGGGCATCGTACAAGTTGATACAGTTACTGAATACAGTAAAAATGGTGTTAGCGTGGATGTAAATGACCGTAAGTATTTTCAAGTTGCTAAAAAAACGAAACAACCATACATAACAGATATTTTAATAAGTAAAGTTACAAAGCAGCCTATTATTGCATTTGCTTCACCGATTCTTAATGCACAGCAACAATTCAATGGTGTAGTTTTTGGCGCAGTAAATTTAGACACCATCGATCAACTGCTACAAGAATCGAGAGTAGGCTTTTTAGGTCATTCTTATATTATAGATCAAGAAGGTACTATGCTCTCTGAATTAAACAATAAACAACACCGATACTCTGGCAATTATTTAGTTGATGAGCATATCCTAAACGCAGCTTTAAAAAATAAAACAAGCGGGCTCGAGCTTTATAAAGACGCGAATAATAAGTGGGTTCTTGCTAAAAGTAAGCCTATAAATGGAGGGAAATGGTTTATCATATCAGAAATTGGTCTGTTAGAGGCCTATAAACCATTAATCAATCGATTTTTATGGATAACCATTTGTTTAATAGTAGGGTCATTTTTTTTGATTAAAATGATGTTACATCTCTCGAAAAGAATTGAAGAACCTATTCAGCAGCTTCTTACAGGTGTTAGAAAGGTAGAACAAGGTTTTTATGATTATCAAATAAATGAACAACAGCTAGCACCTTATGCGCAAGAATTTAAGGAGCTTTGTGCGTCCTTCAATGAAATGAGCAACAAGGTGAGGAAAGATACTATCTTACTGAAGGAATTATCGATTACCTGTCAGTTGACGAAGCTTTATAATCGTCGTTATTTGATTGAACAAGGGGAGCTTGTTTTTCAAAAATGTTTAGAAGAACAAAACCATTGTTCATGTATAGCGATTGACATTGATTTTTTCAAAAAGGTCAATGATACATATGGACATTTAATCGGTGATGAAGTACTAAAGCACGTCGCAAACATCATTACAAATTCTGTGCGAAGAATCGACATTGTTACAAGGTATGGGGGTGAGGAGTTTGTCATTTTATCCCCAAATACTACGCTAGAGAGTGCAGTGAAAATCGCGGAAAGAGTTCGGCAACATGTTGAAGATAACCCTTATTATGCGGATAATTTAGAGATTAATGTGACAGTGAGTATTGGTATCGCAGGATTTGGTCATTCTAATAACATTTCAACATTTTACGAGCTGCTTGAAAGTGCGGATCAAGCACTTTATATTGCTAAGGAAAGCGGTCGAAACCAACTTAGAGTATATGATAATACAGGTATAGTTGATGCAGGGCAAATACTTTAACTTCTTTCAGCATTGTTTTTTGTACCGAAAGCGAAGCGACAGGTACAGAAGTCTATCACCTCTAGGATGGTGAGCTGAATGCAGGTTTATGCTACTTTTCAGCGGGGACTAGCACCTACTGAAATAGAGGAACTCAGTCTAAGAACGCCACGTCCTGTGGCAACGACTGAGTGACCAACATCACGTTGGCCCAAAGCCTCCGGCGGATGTCAAGAAATCGGAAAGGAGTTCTTAAAGGGTGTTAGCCTAAAAATCATCCCATCCATGCGATAACGGCTAACTGACCTGCTTCGGTGCTGCTGCCGCTACGCTTTCGCGCAAAAAACATCTGCAGGCCCAAGCACAAAGCCGATTTCGGACGCAATTATGCCGAGGCATAATTGATAAGACTAAATTTGGAAAGTGGTATTTATATGAAGGAAATTATACTAAGTAAATTAAAAGAAATTGAAAATGAGTATCAAGTAAAAATTTTATCTGCTGTAGAATCGGGTAGTCGTGCTTGGGGATTTCCTTCTAAAGATAGTGATTATGACGTTCGTTTCATATACATACATCAACCTCAATGGTATCTTTCAATTGACCCTCAAGGAATTGGGGCTAAGAGGGATGTCATCGAAGTACCTATCAATGATTTATTAGATATTAGTGGTTGGGAAATAACAAAAGCATTAAGGCTATTCCGCAAAAGTAATCCACCTCTTTTAGAATGGTTACGAAGCAATATTATTTATGACCAACAATATTCATTTATTGACAATGTACGGTTACTGGAAAGAGAAGTTTTTTATCCAAATGCAAGCTTATATCACTATTTAAACATGGCTAAAAAAAATTATCGAGAGTATTTACAGAGCTCAGAAGTAAAGATAAAAAAATATTTCTATGTCCTCAGACCAATTTTAGCATGTAAATGGATCGAGAAAAACAATACGGTTCCACCAATTGATTTTCAGGAATTGTTAAATGCAATTATTACTGAGGGTCCTTTACAAACCGAAATTCAGCAACTTTTACAGAGAAAAATGGCTGGTGACGAACTAAATATGGAGCCACGAATTGAACGTATTAATGAGTATTTAGATAAAGAAATAGAGCATGTTGAAACATATTGTAAAAATCTCAACGTTAAAGTCGATGATCCTACACAAAAATTAGATACGTTATTTAGAAGTACATTGCGAGAAGTGTGGGGTCAATGGTGATAGAAATCTGAATAATTTTTAATTGTAAGGTCATACTAAAAAAGGTTTCACTTATGAAATCTATATTGATGAGGAGGATGGCACGAATGAGTAGGTTCGAACAACTAGACCCAAAATCTCAAAAAATCCACCGCAACTGGTCAAGGATTAAGCGTTCAAAATCTCAAGTAAATGGTGAAACGGAGATTACTCTCCATAACCGTATCTTGAGAAGTGAAGCAAAAGCCCGTCAGTTTTAATCAGCTAGAAAAGTAAGTGTCATCAAGCCCAGAAAATATTCTGGGTTTTTTTATTTTCTTAAAATTGGACAGTTTCGATGGAATAAACATAGCTTATCAACGTGGGATGATTTCAGTTCTGGCTGAGCACCTTCCTGGGGGCATCCAGTGAGCCGCTTCGATGCACTGCAAGGTCTCATCTGTGACGCTAATCTCCTAGCAAATATCATCCCTAATTTTTGATGATGAATCAAATGAAAAATATCGAACCCATTTATTAATTTATCTTCAATTATTTGTAATTAATCCGATATAGTCTTTAACACAAATTAAAGAGGGAGACAATTTTATTATGAAGATAACGTTCTATACTAATACGGTAAATTATCTTTAATCTAGGAATGCTCTCAAACTAATGATTAATCATAAAGGAGACTTAATGAATTTATGAAAGGTGAGGAGAATTTGACAGAAAAAATCAAAATTAGAGTTGCTTATCAAGAAGATGCTGAAGCTTTGTTGGAAATCCAGCAAGAAGTTTTAGCAGAAGAAGATTATTTAATTACTACAATAGATGAATTTCAGCGAACGATTGATGAGCAAAGAGAATGGATACAAGCGAAAATAACAAATGAACGAGAAACAATTTTTATCGCACAATATGAAGAAGAAATAGTTGGCTGGCTTATATTTCAATCGCCACAAAGAAAACGATTAGCACATACAGGTACTTTTGGCATGATGGTACTTAATAAATATCGTGGACTAGGAATTGGCAAACTTTTAATTGAAAAGCTACTAGAATGGGCAGAGCACAACCCTTATATTGAAAAGATTGGTCTTGGCGTATTTTCAACAAACGAAAGGGCTATTGCGCTCTATAAAAAGATGGGATTTGTTGAAGAAGGAAGAAAAATCAATGAAATAAAGCTACATGACAATGAATATATAGATGATGTTTTAATGTACAGGATGGTAGAAAAAATTTGAAGGGGAATATGCTGATATAAAAAAATATAATTTCACACAAGAATTGGCCAATCAAATTAATAATTATCAATCGATAGATGCTTTTTATACGAAAATCATGAAAACGGCGGAGCCTGCAAATATTGGCTTTATGTATATAGAGCCCGGTGGTGTTGTTGGGATGCATGAGGCGCCTGTACCACAGTTATTTATTGTGGTTCATGGTGAAGGATGGGTTTGTGGTGGGGATCAAGAGAAAGTATTCATAAAAACTGGAGAAGGTGTTCTTTGGCAAACAGGAGAAGCACATGAATCCAGGAGTGATTCAGGCTTAACAGCACTTGTCATCCAATCCGAGCAAATCAATCTTGCATAGAATACATAAAAAATGTGTAGCGGAGTAAGTTATTGCTCCGTTACACTAAGTTATTTTTAAGCAGAGTTTAACTGTTTCTAATATATGACCATCAAATAGCTCATCAAACTCCTCCAATTTCTTGAAGCCCTTCGCTTGATAAAAGATCATGCCAATCGTATTTTCCTTTTCTACACAAACTAACAGTGATGTTAAATCTGGAAGCATTTTGATTCCTTCCTGTAATAGGGCTGTACCAATTCCTTTGCCCTGAGTTTCGGGAAGTAAATATATTGAGTAAAGTTCTGCCTCACCAGCTACAACATTTGAAAAATTTGCAAAGCCTACTATTGATTCTTCAAGTATAGCAACTAAAAATGGACTTTTTTCTAAACGACTTAGTAATCGATCACTACTATAAGCAGCTTCTAAAAAACGATCTTGAATCTCATGTGGGATAATTCCTTCGTATGTTTGATGCCAACTTTTTTTGGCAATTTCTTGCACAAAAATGATGTCATTCTTTTGCATATGCCGTATAATTGATTTCAATACTTTTCACCGCAATTCCAATTTTTCTATTTATTGTAACATTAAATCATGCGAAGGGGGATGACTTCATGCAAGTTGTTGAAAAGGCATTTGGCTATATTACGAGAGAGCATGAGGGTCAGTTACAAGTGCTAGTATTTGAGCAAAATACAGAAGGAGCAGGAATTCAAATTCCTAAAGGCACGGTAGAGGAAGGGGAAACACCGCTAGAAGCAGTGACAAGAGAGATGTTTGAGGAGACAGGTTTATCCTATTTAGAAGTGAAGGGGTTAATTGCCCAGGATTATTTTAATCATCATTCAGGGCAATTACAAAAACGCTATTTTTATCATTTAACGACAAATGAAAAACGAGATTCTTGGAAGCATTGTCCGACAGGTGTTAATGAGGCAGGCTTAGAGTTTTCATTTTACTGGATAACAGATGAACAAGAAGTAACATTAGCAAAGGGCCATGGAGATTATTTATATCGAGTACTAGCCCGTGTGAACAATTGATTGTTAAACATAAACATTTACTAAGTACATTATGAACAAAACCGCGTTTCCATCAATCGGAAACGCGGTTGTTTTGTTGTTATATAGCTTTTGCGGCAATCACATCTAATGCTTGTGCGAAATCCGCGATCAGATCGTCAACATGCTCAAGTCCTACTGAGAAACGTAATAGTCCATCAGTAATTCCACGTTTTGCACGCTCCTCAGGCTCCATTGCTGCATGACTCATTTTAGCAGGGTAGGATAAAATCGATTCAACGCCACCAAGAGAGACAGCGAAAACTGGAATTTTCATTGCTTCTACTAGAGCTTTTGCAGCTTCATAGCTTGCTAGGCGGAAGGATAGTACTGCTCCTGCACTCGTAGATTGGCTATGATGAATCTCATAGCCAGGATGTGATGCAAGCCCTGGGTAGTATACTTGCTCGACAAGGGAATTCGCAGCTAAAAACTCCGCAATCTTCTGTGCCGATTCAGCGGAACGACTAAAACGCACATCTGTCGTTTTAATATTTTGCAATAAAGTAAAGCAATCCTGTACACCTAATATATTGCCGAATGAATTTTGGATAAAGTACAGATCCTGCCCAAGTTTTTCGTCAGCAGTTACTGTCAATCCCGCAATAATATCGGAATGCCCAGATAAAAACTTTGTAGCACTATGAATAACAACATCGACACCTAACTCAAGTGGACGTTGGTGTAAAGGTGTCATAAACGTATTGTCTAAAAACGTTAAGCAATTATACTGCTTAGCAAGTGCTACTATTCCGCGAATATCCGTAATGCCAAGTGTTGGATTCGACGGTGTTTCCATATAGAGTAGCTTTGTAGATGGTGTAATGGCTGCTTCTACTGCCGCTAAATCTGTGAAATCAACGAAAGTATGGGAAATACCGAAGCGTGGTAATACTTTGGAGACGAAGCGGTATGTTCCTCCATAAACATCCTCCGTAATGACAATATGATCACCCTGAGATAATAGCATTAATGCTGCAGATACAGCGGCAATCCCAGAAGAAAATGCATGGGCACGTACTCCGCCTTCGAGCTCAGCTACTGCTTTTTCTAATGCATCCCGCGTAGGGTTGCCAGAACGTGCGTAATCATATTCACCGAATTCATCGATACTCTCCTGATGGAAAGTAGATGATAAATACATAGGCACATTGACTGCGCCTTTTTTATTTTCATAGCCGTCACGAACACCTGCGTGAATTAGGCTTGTCTCAATATGCTGCTTCATTTTTAACCTCTTTTCTAAGGGTGTCGAATACTTGTTTTAAATCCGTAATTAAATCTTCAGCCTCTTCAACGCCAACAGAGAAGCGCAGTAATCGGTCACATACACCACGTTCAATACGCTCCTTATAAGGCATGTCTGCATGCGTTTGAGTAGCAGGATACGTAATAAAGCTTTCAACACCACCAAGGCTCTCAGCAAAAGTAATTAGTTTCAAGTTTCGAAGGAATGGGTCAATCCACGCAGCCTTTTCCAAGCGGAATGAAAGCATGCCACCTTTTCCTGTGTATAGCACGTCTGTTACAAGCTCTTCTTCCTCTAAATATGCGGCAATTGCTTTGGCGTTCGCATCGTGCTGTTTTAATCGAAGATGCATTGTTTTTAATCCACGAATAAGTAGCCAGGAATCCATCGCTCCTAAAACCATACCGCTACCATTATGAATATAGCCAATGCGTTCTGCTAGTTCGGCACCCTTAGCGACAACTAAACCAGCTAACACATCATTATGACCACCGATATATTTAGTTGCCGAATGAATGACAATGTCTGCACCTATTTCGATTGGACGTTGGAAATATGGTGTATAGAACGTATTATCGACAATTAACCATGCTCCATGCTTATGAGCTAATTCAGCATATACTTGCAAATCAAATTCCTGCATAAGCGGATTTGTTGGTGTTTCAATAAATAGAGCACGCGTATTGTCGTTAATTAATGCTTCTACCTGTTCAACTGATTCAAATTTTGAGTAAACAGGCTTAATGTTATATGTTTCTTCAAAGAAATTAAAAAGTCGATATGTACCACCATATAAATCATCAGGCACCACTAATTCATCACCTGGCTTAAACAATGATAGAACTAATTGAATAGCAGCCATCCCAGAGCTACAGGCAAAGCCAGCATCTCCGCCCTCTAAATCTGCAATTCCTTCTTCTAATAGAGCACGAGTTGGATTTTTAGTACGTGCATAATCAAACCCAGTGGATTCTCCGATACCTGTATGTTTGTAAGCTGTCGATAAATGGATAGGAGGGCTGACAGCGCCTGTTCTAGGATCACTTAAATTCCCAAGTTGTACTAGTTTTGTTTCAATACTTCTGCTGTTTGTCATGTCGTCACTCTTTTCTTCGTCATAATAAAAGGGGAGTCTATTAGACATTCTTTTCCCCATATTCTCAATAATTGTTACCAATTTAACATGTATACTTAAGAAGAACAAGGTAATTTCAGAAAATTAGCGAGATTGTTTATATTTAATCATCTAGGAATAGTAGGAGATAAGGAAGGGAAGAAAATTAAATGAAGCATTGGTTAGTAATAGGTGGAACAGGAATGCTAAAGGACGTTGTTGTATGGCTTATACAGCAAGGTAATCATGTAACCGTTATCGGGAGACAGCAAAAGAAAATGCAAAATTTGATAAAAGAAACTAAAAATGCTTCAAAATTAACGCCTATATTAGTTGATTATACGAATTACAATAGCTTTAAAACAGCATTAATAGAGTCTCAAGAATCTAATAGATCGTTTGATTGTATTATTGCTTGGATTCATGGCTCTGATACAAGAGTTTGGGAGTCGCTTTTGCAAGCAATTCCTTCCACAAAAAATATGTTTTTATACCAAATAAAAGGGAGTAGCGCTTACATAAATAATGATAGTACAAAAAGTTATATACCTTCTAATATAAATTATAGAGAGGTGAAACTTGGATTTATTATAGAAGATAACAACTCTTCAAGATGGCTAACAAATAGTGAAATTGCCGAAGGAATTATAGATGCAATAGAGCAGGAAATACCGGAAAAACATGTGGGAATATTTGAACCATGGAATTTACGTCCTTAAAAAAGAATCTGCCTATTACCTCGGCATAAGTTGAGGTAATAGGCAGATTCTTTTTAACTTCTTACAGCGGGTGTCGGAAATATCCGCTGAAATGCCGAGGCATAATTGATTTTAATTTAAGCTTGTTCTTTTTTTAATAAATCTCGAATTTCTTTTAAAAGCTCTTCTTTAGTATCCAATTCTGGTGCTGGTTCTTCCACGACAGCCTCTTCTTTTTTACGAGTTAGCTTAGTCATAATTCGTAATGCCATGAAAATTGCAAATGCGATTATTACAAAGTCAAGAATTGACTGTAAAAATATTCCTAATTTTATTTGCGCGTCACCTGAGCCATACTTAAAGCTTTCTGTTAAATCAATACCGCCAGTTAAGACACCGACTAATGGCATAATGATATTTTCAACTAAGGAGGTAACAATTTTACCGAAAGCACCACCAATTACTACTGCTACTGCTAGATCGACAATATTGCCTTTCATAGCAAATTCTTTAAAGTCTTTCCACAAAACAAATTCCTCCTATTATTATCCATATAAAATAATCGAATTATATTTTACTATATTTTTCCCTTCCTTTTCAACTATTAAAGTAGTGGTAATTTTATACTGAACAAATCTGCTATATAACCGAAATTTTTGGTAATATAGAAATAGAATAAAAGATTAGGTGTGACATATGGCGAAAAAAAAGAAGAAAAAACCGATGCTATCGCCTTCCGCTCAATTAGGCATGATAGCTTTATTAATACCAATAGCGATAACTGTTTGTGTTTTCGCCTTTTTTGCATGGAAGGAGCTACAAACATTACCTATATTTGAAAAATTAGCGCGGGAAAAAGCACTAGAAGAAATTCAACAAAATTTCGATATGAAAATTCCTGAGCAATATATTCCGATCTATGTAGCAGCAGAAGAGAAATACGGCGTACCTTGGACTTTACTTGCCGCCCATCATCGAATTGAAACACGATTTTCCTCAATGAAATCGCTCGTTTCACCAGCTGGCGCAGAAGGACCTATGCAATTTATGCCTTGTACTTTTGTCGGCTGGCAACATCCTTCCTGCTCGGGTTTAGGAAAAGGGGATATATCGAAGACTGAATTAATGAATCCAGAAACCATAAAAAAATATGGAGGATACGGTGTAGATGCTAATGGAGATGGCCTAGCAAATCCTTATGATATTGAGGACGCTATATTTAGTGCCGCGAATTATTTATCGAAAAATGGTGCAGCAGATGGTCATATAAAGCAAGCAGTTTTTACGTACAATCACAGTGATGAGTATGTTAAAAAGGTGTTACATTATTTTAATTTGTATAATGACTATCATGATGAGTTAAAGGAAGCAGTTGTTTTAAATAAAGAAAAGTAAAATACCATCAAAAAAGATGGCTCTTTAATAAAATATTGTAATTTGGCAAAACGTGGGGTTGATTTCCGTTCCGACTGGGCGCTTTGTTGTTGCTGTCGCTACGCTTTCGCACAGATAAAACATTTGCCGCTGACGCTTTCGCGCAGAGCAGAGCTTCCTGGGGGCGTCCGATGAGCTGCTTCACTCGCGATGCTCGCTCCAGGGTCTCGGGCCAACACGAGGTTTACGAAGGCGTTATCACAGGACGTGATGGTTTTAGCCTTCGTTCCCCTATTGCTAATCCCCAAGGAGTCACCCTGTCTCCACTCCATTCAACCAAATCTCCTGGTATGTAATTAAAATTATTTTTGTTGTTATAAAAAGGAAATTCGAATGGGTATTTTACATGCGAAAGGGACTGACAAACTCATGTAAAACATTGCCACATCAAAAATATGTAATAAAGAGCCATCAAAATGATGGCTCTTTATTACATATTTAGGTTGCTTTACGCATACTTTTTAAAATAATGCTTACAATGAAAATTAGCACTACAGCACCAATTAATGCTGGGAATACGTAAAAGTTACTAACTCGCCAACCCCAGTTGCCAAGAACCATACTACCGATCCAAGAACCGACAACCCCTGCAACAATATTTCCAATGATGCCGCCAGGTACATCTTTACCTAAAATTACGCCAGCTAACCAACCTAAAACTCCGCCGATGATTAAATACCAGATGAAGCTAATCATTTTTTTTCATCTCCTTAAAATTAAGATATAATGGCGATTGCTTAGTTATGCCCTGAATGGAGTATATTAAACGCGTCTCGCTTCATTAGTAATTATTACAAATTCACGATAATGTTTTTCATTCAGCATTGTTTTTTGTACCGAATGCGTAGCGACACGTACAGAAGATTCCCGCCTCTGAGGTGGAAAGCGAAATTAATTACTTAACAACTGTTGCTCCTAGTGTATGTTCAAAATGACGTAATGCCCATTCATGACCTGCAGCATCAAAACTTGCAACACCATCTGCATAAACAACCGTTGAAATGCCCAAATTATAAGCATCAACTGCTGTATGTAAAATACAAATATCAGTACAAACTCCAACTAAATGAATTTCTTTGATTCCTCGCTCATTCAATAAAATCGATAAATTGGTTCCGGCAAATGCGCTATAGCGAGTTTTATCGAGCCACAAAGCTTTATCCTTGTGAAGGTTATAAATTTCGCCAACTTGCCCGTATAAATGACGTCCTTTAGTGTCACGAATATTATGAGGAGGAAATAGCTTTGTTTCAGGATGGAACGGATCATCTTCCTCATGTAGATCATTCGCAAAAACGACAAATTCGTTGTCATTAATAAATTTTTGAATTAAGGATGAAATTTTTTTATCTAATGCTTGACCGGGCTCTCCACAAGTTAGTTTTCCATCAGAAGCGACAAAATCATACGTATAATCAATTACTAATAAAGCCTTTTTCAACCTTTTCACTCTCCCTATAGGTATAATATCACTTTTATCATGCCATATTTGGGCCTGTTTGTCAGAAAAATGATTCAAATTTAATATTACGAATAGTTTGATAATTGATTTTTCTGAGAGTATAATGTGAAAAAAAGGAGAGTGGTCTATATGAATATGACAGCTATGAAACGTTTGAATCGCCAAGGATTACTTATTGCAGGCTTACATCTGCTAGTGTTACTAAATTTAGCAGCGGATTTCATATTCTCCTCGTAATCTCTTAAAATAATAGAAAGGTGAGTTAAATGCTTGTCCATTATTAAAACAACCGTGAAGACAAATTTGATTACATGTCCACGGTTGTTTTTTATTGTCTAAATATAATTTTTACTAATAGGAATTTTTATAATGAAATCAAAGACAAAGGAATGATAGCATGACCACTAGATTCGATCACGCGTTTCATGAACTAGAACGTCCATTTGCTTGGTTGGACTTTGATGCATTGGATCACAATATTTTAACCGTACACAACGCTTGTGGAGAAAAAAATATACGTATTGCAACGAAATCAGTCCGCTCTGTGGAGATATTACGTTATTTACAAAAAAATCTATCCAATGTGACGGGATTTATGACGTTTACAGCTGCAGAAACAATATTTTTACTACAACAGCATTTTGATGATTTACTGCTTGGATATCCGGTGATGGAAGAAGCTGCTGTTCGTCAGTTATTACATTTCGTAAAGGTGGGGAAAACTGTCACTTTTATGGTGGATAAGGGGGAACATGTCAAATTTTTGGCGAAGCTTGGGCAAGAACTAGGTGTTCGTGTGCAAGTATGTATTGATATTAATGTATCCAATGATTTTAAGCTGCTTTATTTTGGTACGAAACGCTCTTCGCTCCATTCACTTGAGTCACTTACACCATTCCTCGAATATATTAAAAATCAAGCATCTATTGAGGTGGTTGGAGCGATGGGCTATGAGGCTCAAATTGCAGGAGTCGGTAATCGTCCAGCCAATGCTGTTAAAGGGAAATTTATTGAAGTAATGCAATTACAAGCTAAAAAGCAAGTTACTCAGTTTCGTAGATTAGCAATCGCGCATATAAAAGCTTATTTTCCGAGCTTGCACTTTGTAAATGGTGGTGGTTCAGGAAGTATGGCATACACGGCACAACAGAAGGAAGTAACAGAAATTACAGTTGGCTCTGCATTTTATGCACCAGCTTTGTTCGATCAATTTACACATCTACAGCTAGAAAAGGCAGCTGGATTTGCTTTAAGTGTAACAAGAAAGCCTGAAAAAAATATTGTTGTTTGTCATGGTGGAGGTTATACAGCATCTGGAGCAATCAGTGCTGATCGATTACCGGTATTCTACGAGCCTACCTTTTTTTCATATCTTAGCTTAGAAGGAGCAGGAGAAGTTCAAACACCCGTTAAAGTAAAGCGTAAAAAAGTTAACGTAGGGGACACGCTATATTTTCGACATGCGAAGGCTGGGGAACTTTGTGAAAGATTTCAACAACTACATGGGATTAGAGGGGACAAGTATGTAGGAGCGTATTCAACTTATAGGGGGGATGGTCAATGTTTTCTATAGATAAGTGGAAAAATGGTGAGAAGTGGACAAACTGGGCTGGTAATGTCATCTCTTATCCGTCTGAGATGTACTTGCCTCAATCTATTGAAGAGGTTACGAATATCGTGAAGCATGCACGTGAGTCAGGAAAAACGATTCGTGTCACAGGTGCAGCTCACTCTTTTAGCGCTGTTGCTATGCCTGAGCATATAGCACTTTCTTTACATAATATGCGTGGGCTCATAGCTGTAAACGAAGAGAAGCAAGAGGCGACGCTTTGGGGCGGAACGTATTTATATGAAATAGGACCGTTGCTTGCGAAGCATGGATTTGCCCTTATAAATATCGGCGATATTCAAGAGCAGACGATTGCAGGAGCAGTGTCAACGGGTACCCATGGAACAGGTGTAACACTCGGTTCGTTATCCTCAGCTGTAACAAGATGGGGTTTTGTAGATGGTACAGGTACTTATAGGGAGCATATGAGAGGAATGGACGATTTATCTGAAGCTTTACATGTTTCACTAGGAATGCTGGGCGTGCTTGTGAAAGTAACGATTAAGGTGATACCTCTATATAGCTTACATTATATAAGCACAAGAGATACGTTAGAAAATGGGCTGGCGATATTTGCTGAAGATATTCGACAAAATCGACATGTTGAGTGGTTTTATTTTCCGGGTAGTGAAACCATTCAAGTGAAGCGTATGAACGCTATAGCGCCTGTTTATCAAAGTGATTGGAGTAAAAGAATCGAAACATTGAAACTACAAATAGTAGAGAACGGTGCTTTTTTTGCTATGTCCGAGCTTTGTAAATGGAAGCCTTCGTTAAGTGGTTCTATGAGTAAATTAGCAGCAGCCAATGTAGTTGAAGGGGAGAAAACAGGAATTAGCTATGAGATTTATCCGTCTCCACGTAGCGTAAAGTTCCAAGAAAGTGAATATGCTATTCCATTAGCACAATTTAAGGCATGTATGGAGGAGATCCACGCTACCTTTAAAAGTGGGATTTTTGATGTGCATTTTCCGTTAGAATGTCGGACGACGGCAGGGGAAGCAGGTTTTTTAAGTCCTACTCAAGGACAAGAATCAGCATTTATTGCCTTTCATATGTATAAAGGAATGCAGGAAGAGCCTTATTTTGAATGGGTCCATACGATGATGAAGAAATATCAAGGACGACCGCATTGGGGCAAGCTAAGTCATTTAACTGCTAAATATGTATACGAGCTATACCCAGATATCGAGAAATTTTTAGCCATTAGAAGTCAATTCGATCCTGATAATGTGTTTTTGACAGGGTACTTAAGAAAATTATTTACTTTGTAAGCGCTACCTCATTAAAAAGCTATTCATCCACTTCAGGAGGATTTGGAAAAATCGTTGAGAGATTATTAAAAATTTTAAAATTTGAACGAAATGTCAAAATATTCTCCAAAGCGAGATAAAAGTGATGCTTAATCAGCATGAAAACGATTTCAAATTTTGTATATTATTTAAATTGTTCAAACAATTCTAAAAATACTGTTGACTAGACCTTTTTTTCGTACTATGATAACAACAATTTAACACGTTCGTTACAGCAGTTAGTAATCTTCTAGGAGATTAACATATACGCAAAAACGAAATAGACAGAACATTTCGTATATAGCAACGAACATAGCAATAAATGAGGGGCGTTTAAAATGAGAAGTGACATGATTAAAGTAGGCGTAGATCGTGCGCCACATCGAAGTCTTTTATATGCAACAGGCAAAGTAAAAGCGAAAGATTTAGGCAAGCCATTTATTGGGGTTTGTAATTCTTATATCGACATTATACCAGGTCACGTTCATTTACGTACATTTGCTGATGTTGTCAAAGAGGCCATTATTGAAGCGGGTGGTATTCCATTCGAATTTAATACAATAGGTGTTGATGATGGCATTGCAATGGGACACATTGGTATGCGTTACTCTTTACCGAGTCGTGAAATTATCGCAGATTCTGCAGAAACAGTTATTAATGCACACTGGTTCGATGGCGTATTTTATATTCCTAACTGTGACAAAATCACACCGGGAATGTTAATGGCAGCAGTTCGTACTAATGTACCGTCAATTTTCGTATCTGGTGGTCCAATGGAGGCAGGTACTTCTGCTACTGGCAAACAACTTTCATTAACATCAGTTTTTGAAGGTGTAGGGGCTCATAAATCTGGCAACATGTCAGCTGAAGAGCTGTTAGATATTGAAAACAATGCATGCCCAACATGTGGTTCATGTTCAGGAATGTTTACTGCAAACTCTATGAACTGTTTAATGGAAATGCTAGGAGTAGCTTTACCAGGTAATGGAACAATTGTAGCTACTTCTGAAGAGCGTCATATGCTTATTAAAGAAGCTGCTAAACAATTAGTCCGTATGATTAAAGAGGACATCAAACCTCGTGACATTATTACTAAAGAAGCAATTGATGATGCCTTTGCACTTGATATGGCGATGGGTGGTTCGACAAATACAGTCCTCCATACATTAGCAATCGCCAATGAAGCTGAAATCGATTATAACATTGAAGATATTAATAAAGTCGCAGAGCGTGTGCCATATCTAGCAAAAATTATGCCTGCTTCAGATATTTCAATGGATGATATTAATAAAGCGGGTGGTGTTAGTGCCATTATTAATGAATTAACATCTATCCCAGGTGCTATTCACCCAGATCGACCAACCGTTGCAGGAGTATCAATGGGTGAGCTTGTAAAAGATTATCATATTACAAATGCTGAAGTTATTCGTACGAAAGATAATCCGTATAGTCCAGTTGGTGGATTATCCGTGTTATTTGGAAATATTGCACCAGATGGTTCTGTTATTAAAGTAGGAGCTGTAGACCCTTCTATCAAAGTATTCAGAGGCGAAGCAATCGTCTTCGAATCACAAGAAGCGGCACAGGAAAATATCGATAACGGGACAGTTAAAGAGGGCCATGTAGTCGTCATTCGCTACGAAGGACCAAAAGGTGGCCCAGGGATGCCTGAAATGCTTGCACCAACGTCTGCGATTCAAGGTCGCGGTCTTGGTACAAAGGTTGCGTTAATCACAGATGGACGTTTCTCAGGTGCATCTCGTGGTATTTCAATCGGACATATTTCACCAGAGGCTGCAGAAGGCGGTCCAATCGCTTTAGTAGAGAACGGTGACATTATCACAATTGATCTACCAAACCGTACTATCAATTTAGAAGTTTCAGATGAAGTATTAGCAGAACGTCGTGCAAAACTACCGGTATTTGAACCGAAAATTAAGCGCGGTTGGCTAGCAAGATATTCAAAATTAGTAACAAGCGCCTCTACAGGTGGCGTTATGAAAATTTAAAAAGTTAAAGCGTTGATGAGGTTAAAGGTTCTAGAGCCTTGTATTTACCAGAGAGCCGGTCGTGCTGGAAGCCGGCGATACAACTAGATCCGACATCCCCTCTGAGTGAGCTATTAAACGCGTGTTCGCCATTAGATAGCTCCGGGCATAATCGAAAGTGCTCGTTATTAATGAATAAATAATTTATGACACCGTATTGGATGCGAATGTTCTCGCATTGGTGCATAAATGCTTATATTTATTCACGAGGTAGCAATTATTTGCTATAAAAAAGGGTGGTACCATGGAAAGTCTTTTTCATCCCTACGTAAGGTAATTCTTTGCGTGTGGAGAAAAGGGCTTTTTATTTTTTTACGACATTAGAAAGAGTCTGTCATCTCTTTTCAAGGAGATAACCAGCTTGTAATACTTCAATGATGCGCATTACTGATGTGAAATTGAATGATAAGAAGGAGGCATATTTGATGAGTACGAATGTTTCTATCAATGAGAAAGAAGAATTAGCAACAACAGCAAAAGCTGAACAAACCTATCAAGCGAAAGATGGTGCTGACGTATTAGTTCAAGCACTGCATGAACAAGGTGTTGAAATTGTTTTTGGTTATCCAGGTGGAGCAGTACTACCAATTTATGATGCAATGTATAAAAATCCAATCCGTCATATTTTAACTAGACATGAACAAGGCGCAATCCATGCAGCGGAAGGTTATGCGCGGGTTTCTAATAAAACGGGTGTTGTTATTGCAACAAGCGGTCCGGGGGCAACAAACTTAGTAACTGGTATTGCTGATGCGATGATTGATTCCATCCCATTAGTTGTATTCACAGGTCAAGTTTCAACATCAGTGATTGGCACAGATGCTTTCCAAGAAGCGGATATTATGGGAATTACGACACCGATTACGAAGCACAATTATCAGGTACAGGATGTTAATGATATCCCGCGTATTGTTAAAGAGGCTTTCCATATTGCAAGCACTGGTCGAAAGGGTCCTGTTGTAGTGGATTTCCCGAAAAACGTTTCTCAAATGTTATTTGATGTGGAAAATCCACCACAGGCTCCTGACGAAATATATTTACCGGGTTATCAGCCAACATATAAACCGAATTATTTACAAGTTCAAAAGGCCATTCAGGCGATTTCATTGGCCAAAAATCCAGTCATTTTAGCTGGAGCTGGTGTCCTCTTTGCAGATGCCAAAGAAGAGTTAACAGCATTCGCTGAAAAATACCAAATTCCAGTAGCAAACACTTTATTAGGACTTGGTTCAATTCATGGAGAGCATGAATTATTCCTCGGTATGGCAGGAATGCATGGAACCGCAACGTCGAACACAGCTATTACAAAATCAGATTTATTGTTGAATATCGGAGCTCGCTTTGATGACCGTTTAACTGGTAATTTAGCAACATTCGCTCCAAATGCAACAATCATACACATCGATATCGATCCAGCGGAAATTGGAAAAAACGTTCCGACAGATATTCCAATCGTTGCAGATGCTAAAGAAGCATTAAAAGCATTATTGAAAAAGGACTTCGATGGCCCAGATACAACAGAATGGCTAGCGTTCTTAAATAATCATGCAAAAGAATATCCATTATGGTACAGCAAGGAGTCAGCGGACGAAGAAGTTTTACCGCAGGAAGCATTAGAGCTTGTGCATAAAATTACAGAAGGTGACGCAATTGTCACTACAGATGTTGGTCAGCATCAAATGTGGGCTGCACAATATTATCGCTTAAACAATGATCACGGATGGGTAACGTCTGGTGGACTTGGTACGATGGGCTTCGGCTTCCCAGCTGCAATTGGCGCCCAGTTTGCGAAGCCAGACAAAAAAGTTGTTTCCATTGTAGGTGATGCAGGATTCCAAATGACTGCACAAGAGCTTTCTATACTACAAGAATTCAACTTACCGGTAAAGATAGTGATTTTAAATAATAGCTGTCTAGGAATGGTACGCCAATGGCAAGAAACATTCTATGAGGAGCGTTATTCATCTTCATTAATGCCGATTCAACCAGATTTTGTTAAATTGGCGGATGCATATGGTCTTAAGGGCTACCGAATTAACACAATCGATGAAGCGGAAAGTATTTTCCGCGAGGCACTACTTTCTGATGAGCCTGCGCTAATTGATTGTCGTGTTAAACAACTTCAAAGTGTTTACCCAATGGTAGCACCAGGCAAAGGCTTACATGAAATGATTGGGGTGAAAAAGAATTGAAACGAGTAATTACAGTAACAGTGATTAACCAAAGCGGTGTGTTAAACCGTGTAACAGGCTTACTTATGAAGCGTCAATTTAATATTGAATCAATCACAGTTGGTCATACAGAACAGCCAAACTTTTCGAAAATGACTTTTGTTGTCAACGTTGAAGATGAGCGTAAAATTGAACAGCTAGTGAAGCAATTATCGAAGCAAATTGATGTGTTAAAGGTCAATGACATTACAGATAAATCAATCGTGCTTCGTGAGTTAGCACTTGTGAAGGTAATTTCACCACCAAACTTACGATTGGAAATGAATTCAATTGTCGAACCATTCCGACCACAAATTATTGATACAGCGAAAAACGTTGTCACATATCAAGTAGTAGGCGATCCAGATAAGATTGATGCCTTTATTGAACTAATTCGACCTTATGGTATTAAAGAATTAACGCGTACAGGGGCTACTGCATCTGTTCGTGAAACACAAAAAATCTCAAATACGCAGCTCTCTATTTTAAAATAGTTTGCATATAAAATTCACAGCTTTGGATGCATAGCCTTTAGTTGGCTTGCTTGCATCTAAGGTTGAAAAAACAAACCCAAAATTAGGAGGAAACAAACAATGGCTACTATGTACTATGAACAAAACATCAACGAGGAAGTATTAAAAGGAAAAAAAATCGCAATCATCGGTTATGGTTCACAAGGTCATGCACATGCATTAAACCTTAAAGAATCAGGATTCGATGTAGTAGTAGGAGTTCGTCCAGGCGGATCATTCGATGCAGCAAAAGCGGATGGAATAGATGTAAAAACTGTTGCTGAAGCAGCGCAAGAAGCAGATGTTATCCAAATTTTACTTCCAGATGAGCGTCAAAAAGCTGTATATGAGGCTGAAATTGCTCCACATCTTGAAGCGGGTAAAGCACTTATGTTTGCACACGGCTTTAACATTCATTTCGGTCAAATTACACCACCAGCAGATGTAGACGTATTC
This sequence comes from Lysinibacillus sp. 10T31, assembly GCF_056394365.1. Taxonomy (NCBI): domain Bacteria; kingdom Bacillati; phylum Bacillota; class Bacilli; order Caryophanales; family Bacillaceae; genus Lysinibacillus; species Lysinibacillus sp. 10T31. The sequence goes on along the minus strand of NZ_JBFTHS010000003.1, from coordinate 71,078 downwards.
TTAGTTGCTCCAAAAGGTCCAGGACACTTAGTTCGTCGTCAATTCCAAGAAGGTGCTGGAGTACCAGGCTTATTCGCAATTCATCAAGATGCAACTGGTCAAGCAAAAGATTTAGCTCTTGCATACGGTAAAGGAATCGGTGCAGCTCGTGGCGGTTTACTTGAAACAACATTCAAAGAAGAAACTGAAACTGATTTATTCGGTGAGCAAGCTGTACTTTGTGGTGGTGCTACACAATTAGTAAGAGCAGGTTTCGAAACTTTAGTAGAAGCTGGCTACCAACCAGAATTAGCATACTTTGAAACACTTCACGAACTAAAATTAATTGTTGACCTTATGTTTGAGGGTGGTATGGCAACAATGCGTTACTCAGTATCAGATACTGCAGAGTGGGGTGACTATGTTGCAGGACCACGCATTATCGATGACTCAGTTAAAGCTCGTATGAAAGATGTATTAACGGATATCCAAGATGGTACATTCGCTCGTCGCTGGATTCAAGAAAACGAAAACGGTCGTCCAGAATATACAAAATTCAAAGAAGCTGGTGCAAACCACCAAATCGAAGAAGTTGGTGCTAAATTACGTGCTATGATGCCATTCATCAACGAAGGTAAAGAAAAAGTTGTGAGAGAAGTGGCTGCAAGTGCGAAAAATTGATATTTTCGATACTACCCTTCGCGACGGCGAACAATCTGCTGGCATTAATCTAAACACAGCAGAGAAGATTGAAATCGCTAAGCAACTGGAGCGCCTAGGAGTGACAATTATTGAAGCAGGTTTTCCTTCGTCACCCGGTGACTTTGAGGCGGTAAATCGTATTGCAGGAACAGTGAAAAACTCAATCGTAACTGGCTTAGCTCGCTGTGTACAAAAAGATATCGACACAACATGGGAAGCGATTAAAGTGGCCGAACAGCCGCACATTCATATTTTCCTAGCAACTTCCCCAATTCATATGGAATACAAGCTAAAAAAATCACCCAATCAAGTAGTAGAACAAGCGGTTGAAGCCGTAAAGTATGCGAAAAAATTCTTTCCGCTTGTACAATGGTCTGCAGAAGATGCATTTCGCTCAGATCGTGAATTTTTAGTACGTATTATGAATGAAGTTGTGGCGGCAGGTGCAACAACCATTAATGTACCTGACACAGTAGGATATGCATCGCCACAAGAGTATGGTGCATTATTTAAATTCCTACTTGAAAACGTAAAAGGTGCTGACAAGGTTAAATTCTCGGCACATTGCCATGATGATTTAGGTATGGCAACCGCTAATACAATTGCAGCCATTGAAAATGGTGCCTCACAAGTAGAGGGGACGATTAACGGTATCGGAGAGCGCGCTGGAAATGTTGCGCTTGAAGAAATCGCAGTTGCCCTTCATATTCGTAAAGATATTTACCCAGTAGAAACAGGTATTCATTTACAAGAAATTAAGCGTACATCTCAATTAGTCAGTAAGCTTACGAATGTAGTTATTCAACCAAATAAAGCGATTGTTGGTAAAAATGCATTTGCACACGAATCTGGTATTCACCAAGATGGTGTGTTAAAAAATCCTGAAACGTATGAAATTATTTCACCTGCCCTTATTGGTGAAGGGGAAGTACCACTCGTTCTAGGTAAACACTCAGGTCGCGCAGCATTCCGTGACCGAGCAGAAACAATGGGCTTCAATCTTTCGGATGAAAAACTAAATAAAGCATTTACTGAATTTAAAAAGCTTGCTGATCGTAAAAAAGAAATTACAGAAGAAGATTTACTAACGCTTCTTACTGAGCAACAAGTTCAAATTGAAGATGTTCCACTCTACGAATTAAAGATGGTACAGGTGCAATATGGTACAGAAAATATACCAACAGCAACAGCGATTGTTTTAACACCAGATGGTTTGGAAAAGACCGTTGTGGCAACGGGTTCAGGCTCGGTGGAAGCTATTTTCAATACACTTGAGCAACTTGTTCAAGGAGATATTCATGTGGCTGATTATCGAGTTAAGTCCGTTGGTAAGGGACGAGATGCATTAGGAGAAGCTGTAATTAATATTCGATATGATGGCATTTCAACAACCGGACGAAACTCATCACAGGATGTTTTAGAAGCATCGGCAAAAGCTTATTTAAATGCGATCAACCGTCATTTAATTCAAGCAAGCCTTCGTACACAGCCTGTAAGTTAATGAATGTCGCAAATTTTAATGGTAGTGAATTGAGTCAGATCATTCACATCATAAACGCAATGATGCCAATTACGTGTAGTCGTAATATTGATGACCTCACCTATTAAAATAGGTGAGAGTCTTACTAAAATAGCGTAGTTCAACGCTATACAAAGAAAGGTGTTTTGACGATGGAGAAAAAAATTACAGTACTTCCTGGTGACGGAATTGGGCCAGAGGTTGTTGCTTCTGCTGTACGTGTATTACAGGTGATTGGTAAACGATTCAACCATACATTCCATTTAGGTTATGCAACAATCGGAGGCGCTGCCATCGACCAACACAATAATCCACTACCAGATGAAACAATTGAGATGTGTGAAAATAGTGACGCAGTTATACTTGGTGCCGTTGGTGGCCCGAAATGGGATAATAATCCACCTGAATTACGTCCAGAAAAAGGATTACTACGTATTCGCAAACACTTTGACTTATTCGCAAACCTACGTCCAGTAAAGGCGTTCCCGAGTTTACTAGATGCTTCACCATTAAAGCGTGAAGTAGCCGAAAACGTCGATTTAATGATTGTACGTGAATTAACAGGCGGCGTATACTTCGGGGAACCACGTATGCGTACTGAGAATGGCGCGATTGATACAACTGTTTACTCAACTGCAGAAGTTGAGCGTATTGTTGAAAATGCCTTTGAATTAGCACGTTTACGTGGAGGCAAATTATGCTCTGTTGATAAAGCTAATGTACTTGAAACAAGTCGTTTATGGCGCGAAGTTGTAGAAGCGAAGAAAAAAGAGTATCCAGATGTGCAAGTGGAACACAATTTAGTAGACTCAGTTGCTATGAAATTAATTACAAATCCTTGTCATTTTGATGTAGTAGTTACTGAAAATATGTTTGGAGATATTTTAAGTGATGAAGCATCTGTTATTACAGGCTCTTTAGGCGTACTACCATCTGCATCCATTCGCGGAGATAATTTTGGTTTATATGAACCAGTACATGGCTCAGCACCAGAAATTGCTGGCCAAGGCGTTGCAAATCCAGCTGCAACAATTCTTTCAGTTGCCATGATGCTACAATATTCATTTGGCTTAAAAGAAGAGGCTGCAGAAATCGAGCGTGCTGTAAGTGCAGTATTTGATGATGGCTATTTCACGGCAGACCTTGCACGTGATGGCAGTCGTATACTATCGACGAATGAATGGACAGATAAAGTAATTAACGAGATTGATACAAGTTTTGTTTCAGAAAGCATTATGACAACATACATTTAAGAAATAGGTGAAGATAATGGGCAAAAATATAATTGAAAAGATTTGGGATAAACATGTCGTTTATCAGGAAGAGGGCAAACCGGACCTGTTATATATTGATCTCCATTTAATTCATGAAGTAACTTCTCCGCAAGCTTTTGAAGGTCTACGAATTAACGGTCGTCAAGTGCGTCGCCCAGATTTAAGCTTTGCAACAATGGATCATAACGTACCTACAAAAAATCTACCAACGATTCATGATCCGATTGCGCGTAATCAAATCGAAACGTTAGCTAAAAATGCTGAAGAATTTGGCGTTGAGCTTGCAGGAATGGGGCATCCTGACCAAGGGATTGTTCACGTAATTGGACCAGAGCTAGGTTTAACGCAACCTGGTAAAACGATTGTCTGTGGTGACTCCCATACGTCAACCCATGGTGCGTTCGGGGCGATTGCCTTCGGTATTGGAACATCAGAGGTAGAACATGTATTGTCAACACAAACGCTTTGGCAAAACAAGCCGAAAACAATGGAAATTCGTGTAGACGGTAAGCTCCCTGTAGGTGTAGCTGCTAAAGATATTATTCTAGCGATTATTTCAAAATTCGGTATCGGTGTCGGCACAGGACATATTGTGGAATTCACTGGAGAGGCTATCCACAATCTTTCAATGGAAGAACGGATGACAATTTGTAACATGTCGATCGAGGCTGGTGCAAAGGCAGGGCTAATTTCTCCTGACCAAACGACTGTTGACTATATTCGTGGACGCAAACATGCACCACAAGGAGAAAAGTTTGCGGAAGCAGCAGATTATTGGTTAAGTTTAGCATCCGATGAAGATGCAACATATGATACAGTTCGAATTATTCAAGCTGAAGAAATTGAGCCAATCATCACTTGGGGAACGAATCCGTCAATGGGTTCAGGTGTTTCAAATAATGTTCCGACACAGGCAGATTATGAGGATGAGTCAGATAAAACTGCTCTTCGTAAAGCACTTGACTATATGGGCTTAGAGGAAGGCCAACCATTAACTTCAATCGATATCCAACACGTATTTATCGGTTCTTGCACAAACTCACGCATCAGTGATTTACGTGCAGCTGCAGATGTTATTAAAGGGCGTAAAGTGCATGAAAATGTAACAGCGATCGTTGTACCAGGCTCATATACGACGAAAAAACAAGCAGAAGCAGAAGGATTAGATAAAATCTTTACAAATGCTGGCTTTGAATGGCGTGAGACAGGTTGCTCAATGTGTCTAGCAATGAATGATGATGTAGTACCAGCAGGCGAACGCTGTGCATCAACATCAAACCGTAACTTTGAAGGACGTCAAGGAGCTGGTTCTCGTACACACTTAGTATCACCACCAATGGCAGCAGCGGCAGCAATTGCTGGTCACTTTGTGGATGTACGTGAATTCGTAAAGGAAACTGTGTAATTTCAATTTACACGGAAGGGATGATTGCAAATGGAACCAATTAATATCGTAAATAGTGTGATAACACCACTCGATCGTAAAAATGTCGATACAGACCAAATTATTTCGAAAGAGTTTTTAAAGCGTATTGAGCGTACAGGTTTTGGTCAGTATTTATTTTACCATTGGCGTTTCGATGCAGAGGGTAATGAAATAAGGGATTTTGTATTAAACAAACCTGAATATAAAGACTCCAAAATTTTAGTAGCTCAAGATAACTTCGGCTGTGGTTCATCTCGTGAACATGCACCGTGGGCAATCTTAGACTATGGCTTCAATGTAGTGATTGCACCATCATTCGCAGATATTTTTCATAATAACTGCTTCAAAAATGGGATTTTACCAATCAGACTAACTGAAGCAGAGTGTGATGAAATTCTAGCTAAAGGCTTAGAAAATCCGTACAAAATGGAAGTCAATCTAGAAGCACAAACAGTAACGGGTGAAGATGGTGTAATTTATAAATTTAGCATTGATTCTTACTATAAAGAAACATTGCTGAATGGTTGGGATGAAATTGCCCTAACATTTAAATACGAAGAACATATTGCTGCTTACGAAGCAGAACGTATTGCATTTTAATAGTTGATACGATTTCCTTAGACTGAAGACAAACTTGTTGTCTTCAGTTTTTTTATTGCTTAAAGAAGGGGTGTTCTGGTTGAAGATGTAACTGCTCGGGTATCAGGGAGAACCGCTCGGGTTGAAGTGGAAACTGCTCAGGTAACAGGGAGAACCGCTCGGGTTGAAGTGGAAACTGCTCAGGTAACAGGGAGAACCGCTCGGGATGGAACGGAAACTGCTCAGGTATCAAGGAGAACCGCTCGGGTTGAAGTGGAAACTGCTCGGGTATCAGAGAGAACCGCTCGGGTTGAAGTGGAAACTGCTCGGGTATCAGGGAGAAACGCTCGGGTTGAAGTGGAAACTGCTCGGGTATCAGGGAGAACCGCTCGGGTTGAAGTGGAAACTGCTCAGGTATCAGGAAAAACTCCTAGATTTATTCCTTACTACATTACATAGTTTTAATAAAAACGGTTTAAATGTTTATTTTTGAAAATAGAGCAACAAATTGATGTAATATTTTGATAATATAAAAATAGAGTTATATGAAATAAATGGAATGTTATCCAGTTTATTGACTCGTCACAAAAGTTAGAGATGACATTTGTTAAAACGTATCTCATGTATATAAGTCGAAACGGAAAATAACTACACGTTTTGGTGATGAGTCAGCCTATTTAAACATGTACCAGAAAAAGCTTCTGTGGAAAGTAAAAAAGGGAGGGAACAATCATGAAAATCCTTCGAAAATACAGTTTGTTAATAGGGGGCTTAGGTTTTTCCAATTTAGGAAACTGGATTTACCTTGTAGCGCTTAATTTATTTGTCTGGCATTTAACACAATCGCCGGCAGCGATGGCTGGAATCTATATTGTCGGACCAATAGCAAGAGTTTTAACAAGTTTGGTAGCTGGTTCTTTCATTGATCGTATGAATAAACGCAAGTTGATGATAACAACTGATATTGTACGAGGAATTATTGTTTTTTGTATGCCGTTTATGGAATCTATTGGGCTTATTTATACGCTGTTATTTCTAGCGAATATAGCGAATAGTTTCTTTGGGCCTAGTAGTACATATTATATTACAAAGTCTGTTCCCTCAGAAGACAGACAACGATTCAACGCAATACTCGGCACGTTCAATTCAGGTTCGTTTTTAGTAGGTCCAGCACTAGCAGGACTCCTCATCATGCTTTTTAATACAACAGTTACGATTTGGTTTAACAGTTTTACATTTTTTGTTTGTGCTTTAATCATTTACTTATTACCTGACGTAGATGATGTGGAGGAATCTTCACGACAACGTATTACTTGGCAACTTTTAAAAAGTGACTATCTAGCTGTAATAGCTTTCATTCGACAAAATTCATTATTTATAACGATTTATTTACTGATTCAAAGCGCCTTCATGATTGCATTTGCGCTTGATTCTCAAGAAGCAACATTTATAAAACAAGATTTGGCTTTATCCGATAGCTTATATGGTGCCTTTGTGAGTAGTGCAGGAGCCGGAGCAATTATAGGGGGAATGGTAGCTGCAAGCTTCGCCAAAAAATCGTCCACTCGGTCATATATGGCTTTTGGTTTGTTCCTGACAATGCTGTTTTATACAGCTTTTTATGCCTCTACATCAAGTATTTTGGCATTTGTAAGTTTAGTTTGTCTAGGCTTTTTTATGGCATTTAGTAATGCTGGTTATGAAACGTTTTATCAGCAAAATGTACCATCTGAAATGATGGGGAGATTCGGAAGTATTTCTAGTATTTTTCAAAATGTTTTACAAATCTCCTTTACTTTACTATTAGGTCTGTTTGCAGAATTATTTACGCTTCAAATGACTGCAATTATTTTCGGTATTATAAGTATTTTATTTTCGATTTCATTATATTTTGTGCTATATTCCCCGAAAAACTACATCGGATTAAAGGAGGAAATATTATGATTAGCTATTCGCTTCGTTGTATTTTTTGTAAAAAAGAATTTGAAGTTGTAGAAGGGACAAGAAAATATAAACTTTATAAACAAAATATGAATGGAAAATTTTCCTGTGAAGATTGTGATAGAAAAATTGAATTAGAGGCAAGGAAAGGTTTATTGGGAAAACTTAATTGAAAATATGTTGATAGGAGTTTTTTTACATTTGGAGTAATGAACGTTAAAGATTATTTGGTAAGAAAATCAGTACCCCATAATTTTCAAATGTAAATGACCTGTCTTTCTATAGTTTTCTCAGTTAAAATGGAAAAATAAAATGGAAGGTAGGTCAGATGATGATTACAGTAATAGGTAGCATAAATATGGATTTAGTTGTACAAATGGGGGGTTTTCCAAAGCAGGGAGAAACGATCCTAGGTAAAGATTTTCAAACGATTCCAGGAGGAAAAGGGGCTAATCAGGCAATTGCTGCGGCACGTCTTGGAAGTGAAGTTACAATGATAGGCTGTGTAGGCTCCGATAGTTTTGGAGAAACATTACGCACTGTTTTACAGCAAGAGTATGTTCAAACTGAAGCTATTACAAGCGTATCTGCACCTACTGGGATTGCTAATATTTTAATCTACAATAACGATAACCGTATCATAGTAGTGCCTGGGGCAAATTATGAACTAATGCCTGCGCATATCGAGTCAGCGAAAGAAATCATTCAAAAAAGTCAGATGGTCATTATGCAGCTAGAAATCCCAATGGAAACGACTGCTTATGCAATAAAACTTTGTAAAGAAGCGAATATACCTGTTTTATTAAATCCAGCACCAGCGGCTAATTTTGATGTGCAATGGATGGAGGATATTACTTATATCACACCAAATGAAACGGAGTGTGCTGAAATTTTTGGTGATGATGTTGAGCAAGTGTTAGAAAAGTATCCTAATAAAATGATTATTACGCTAGGTAGTGACGGCGCACGCTATTTTGATGGTGAATATCCTATTCATGTTCCGGGCTATTTGACGAAAGTGGTAGATACAACAGGTGCAGGAGATACGTTTAACGGTGCACTCGCTTATGCTTTAGTAGAAGGGCAAACATTGGATCAGGCAGTGTATTTTGCAAATATTGCCGCTTCATTATCAGTAGAGAAATTCGGTGCACAAGGTGGAATGCCAACCCTTGGAGCGATTTACGCACGTATGGCGGGTGTTGAAGAATAAAGAGAAGACTAGCTCTATTATTATTTCTTTTAGTCTAAAATGAGTAATGATATCTGAGATAGCAGGTTTTAAAGTATAAGAATTATTACCTATTTGTGACGGTGCGATTTAAGTATATTGTCCTTTTTTGTCGCTATTTCTTAGTACTATGTATTAAAAAGAGAATAAATTCCTTTATAATAACTTTAGATACATATGAAAAGAGGTTTTGGGGATGACAAATATTGATAATGTGCCGATCGAATATACAGCCTCAGCGAATAATATTTTGCCACAGCTTGTTGATCATTTGCGACAATTACATGGCATTATTGTACAAAATACATATGTAAAAGATACAGCTAAACACTTAAATCGTATCATTCAAGATGCTAACAACGAAACGATGATTCTTATTGTTGGGAAAGAGCGTGTTGGGAAAACAACACTTGTAAATGGACTTTTAGGACGTCAAGTTTTGCCTGTTAGTGATCAGCAACCAACAGGGGTAAATACATTTTTGCGATACGGTGAACATGAAGAAATAAAGGCGTATTTTTTAGATGGTGTTGTAGCAATATTCGATATGAGCAAGCTAGAATTATTGACAACTAGCGATACTTTTGCATCTCAAATACTACGAGAACATTTAGATTACTTAGAAGTATATTTGAAAAACGATTTATTAAAATCAGTAACAATTATTGATTCTGTTTCATTGGAAGCTGGGGGAGGAGAAATGGCCTACTTCCCAGAAGCATTGATGAACCGTGTTGACGAAATCTTTTGGGTATTACGCTCAGGTTCAATGGCTATTTATCCTGAAATATTATTGATGGAAACTTTAAAAAACAAAGGTGTTGAGCCTCTTTGTGTCATCAATGCAATAGATTCAAATGAAAATACGCAGGCGTTTATGAATGCTGAGAGAGAACAAATTGGACATTTAATAAGTGATTTTGTTGCTATCTCCGCAAGAGAAGCGATTGAAGCTAAACAGACTAATAGTGATGAGCTTTGGGAGAAAAGTCAGTATGAGCAATTGATTTCAGAAATTCATCGAGTTGCAGAAAATAGTGATAAGAAAACGTATGGCATTTTAATTCGCTTCTTGCAATGGCTTGAACGATTCCGCTTCGAATTAACTGTTATTCCACAAAGAGATCCATTCCAATCTGCGGTTGAGAACATTGAAAAATATGCAGGCGATACACAATACGAATTTTCACGCTATCAACGTGATTTAGCGATTGTGACTGAATATGAGCAAGAATACGAGCAGGTTGCCAATGTATTTAAAAATGTTCAAACATTATACCTACTTTTACAAACCATTTCACAAAATGATTATTTACAAGATGAAATTGTGGAAAGTTTTACAGAAAAGGCTGTTTTTTATCAAAAAATGTTACGAGAATATCGTAATATGCATAGCGAATATATGCGTGAATATGATCGATTGGATGCCCAGCATAAAAAAATTCACGGAAAAGGTCTTATGAAGGCAATCTTTGGTCAGCATACACAAAATGGATTTTTCAAGGAACGAGTTAATAAGTTAAATGAGCAACAAGTTGTTTGTATTGCACAATTTGAAAAAGTGCAAGAAGCGGAGGCAATAATGCTTCAGTCCATTCATTCAATACAAAGCTATCTTATGGAAATAACGAAAAAACGTTTGGAACGTACTGAGCAAAAAGTGCGAGAGCTAAATCAACAACGTTCAAAGGAAAAGCGCCAATTACAGGTATACACAAATAAATTAAATGAATTTTCTTGTTTGATTGAGGCGCAGGGCTATATTAGAGAAAATATTCAACCATTTATAATGGACGAGCGAATGCCATTGAAAACTAAGGATATTGAAATGCTGAAAGAAACGATTAACAGTATTATGCGCATTGACCTGACAAATAATGGCCTACTTGCACGTAGTCAGATGAACAATAAAATGGAAAGTACTGCGATTCCTTTCGATGTTCAGAAAAAATATCCATTACATACACTAGCTTTAGCAGAAGTAGATGTAAAATCAAACGATATACCAGAAATACCGAAAAAATTAGATATTCAATATGAAGAAGAATAAACGTTAAAAGAAAATGTTCTAAAAGTAATTTAAACTTTTAGAACATTTTTTATGTATTTTATGGTTTTCGGTTATTAAGATACTTGAATCTACAAAAAATAAGCTACTAAGTTTCCGAGATAAATCTTTAGGAAACTTAGTAGCTTTTTGCAATGCGGGCTAATTAATTTTATGCTTCAGCATCTGGTGTAAATGAACGTGTCGCTAACTCAGCGTCAAGCATAAAGATTGCGTTAGAATCATTTTCTATACGTTCTATTTTACGAATTAACGTGTCGAATGTTGATTCTTCTTCTACTTGCTCGTCAATGAACCATTTTAAGAAAGCCATTGTCGCATGCTCGCGTTCATCTAAAGCGATATCCGATAAATGATAAATACGGCGAGTCACTTCTTTCTCATGTGAAAGGGCGGTTTTGAAGGCATGTAAAATAGACTCAAAATGATTATCTGGGCTGTCGAAGCCATGGATTGTTGCACGGTAGCCCATATCACTTAGGAAATTATAAAATTTCATCGCATGGAAGCGCTCTTCTTCAGCCTGTACTAAAAAGAAGTTGGCAAAGCCATCGTAATCTTGATCTGTGCAATACGCCGCCATCGCCATATAAGCATGCGCAGAGTAAAATTCAAAATTCATTTGTTCGTTTAGTGCTGTGTGTAGTTTTTCAGATAACATAAAAGTTTTCCTCCCTTTGCAGTAAATACCTTCTGCATTTCTTATAGTATACAGCGAAGAAGGGCAGTGTTGCAATTCAATTGATTTTAATTCTCAATTAGGAAATTTAATCAAATTCTTTTTTTAAACGCCAAATGACTTCTAAAAGATTGACAAATAAATTAATGAAATCTAAGTATAGATTTAAAGCCATGCCTACTACTTCAGCATCTGAAACGTGATTATGTCGGATTTGGTTAAAATCATAAACTGTATAAAGACTAAAAAGTAGTACAGTAATACCCGCAATAATCAATGCGACCATGTTGTTAACGGGGATAAACATAAAGACTAATGAAAATACAATTACGACAATTAGGACAGTGAACAAATAGCTTCCCCAATTTGAAATATCTTTATTCATCATCATACCAATCAGTGCTAGCACAATGAAAATAGCCACGGTTGCTACGAAAACAAGTAAAACAAGCTGTTGTCCTAGCTCAGCAATGTAAAACTGTGTTGTCCAAAATAATAATATTCCCATTAAAAAGGGGATTGTATACATAATGGAATTAGCAAGCTTCAGACTTCGCACAAAGCAGGCAATGATAAGAAGTACAATAGCAATAATGGATAGTGGCATGACAATCGCTGGGGGTAAAAATGTGGCTATGTACATTCCGACAACTGTCAATACCCACATAAAAGCAAAGTGTTTTAAAATTTTATTTAAGTTTTGGTTTTTAGCATACGCCATATAGAAGAATCCTTTCGTTTTGTAAAATAACTTTTATATTAACATACGAGTCAAATTAGAAAAAGATTCAACTATTGAAAAATTTGTATCATTATCATAAAGTTGGGTTAATTACCGTTCGGGAATTCCCTCGACTGGGTGCAGTATCCTCGATACTGAGATACAAACATACCTGGTCTTCGTTAAGACCAGGTAATATTTTTTTGGATTATTTTACATTTTTTCTTTGGTTTTTCACGCCAACTAAATAACCACCAAGGGCAATTCCAATTAAGACAACCCAGAAAATGGTCTTCCATAGTGTTGAGTGTGGAAATTCATGTGGAATTATACCTAGTTTTTCATGTGCTAATGTTAGAACAGCCAGTTTTACACCAACCCAACCAACGATTAAGAAGGCAGCTGTTTCAAGTGATGGAAATTGATCGAGAATTTTCACGAACCAACGAGCAGCAAAACGCATCATAATAACACCGATAATACCACCTAAAAACATCACTGCGAATTGCCCAGCATTTATGCCACCGACATCAAAATTTCCGATATGAGGTAGTGTAACTGCGATAGCAACAGCAGCTAAAATTGAATCTATGGCAAATGCAATGTCAGCAAACTCAACCTTCAATACAGTCATCCAGAAACCAGATTGTTTTTTAGGCTCCTGAATTTCCTCAGGATTTTGAGCGGCTTTCCGTGAATCGTAAATATGTTTACCAGACATGATTAATAAGTATGCGGCACCAAGAGCTTGAATTTGCCAGAAATTAACGAGCGTCGTAATAAGAAATAATGCAGCGAAGCGGAAAACAAATGCTCCCACTAAACCATATAGCAATGCTTTTTGTTGTTGATTTTTTGGTAAATGCTTAACCATAACGGCCATAACAACGGCATTATCGGCAGCCAATAAACCTTCCAGTACAATTAATACGACGAGGACCCACGCGTATTCTAGAAAAATTGCCTCCATATTTATTTCCTCCTTTAAACTTTGAACAGAAATGAATAAACTGCTTCTAACTTATTCTTTGCGTTTTTAGGCAAAATAAAAAGACCCATGCCTAAAAAATAGGCAAAGGTCTTGCTAAGCTAATTAATTGGTTGTTGTACAGAATATATGTACGCCAAGATATGCCTTCACACCCGATGGTAAATAACCATGTAATGACGAATGTGAAATCAGATGCTTTGTTCACATCTGCTAGCTACTCCCCTTTGACATAATTGTCAAAAGCTATTCAATTCTTTATATTTGAATTATAGCATGCTAATAGTCAATTGCAAATCAAAATGTGAAGTTATGTAAAGTTTTTGATGATTGTTGTCAGGAAAAGCTTTTTTACATGATTTTTGAGGGCTGGATAAAAATAAGCATTCAATATGAAAATAACTATTAAGACAATATCAGGATATTTCATATTTTGATCGGAGTGGAGACTGGACGACTCCTTCGTGATCAACATCGTATTGGCCTGAGACCCTGCAGCGAAGATGATGGTTTTCTGTGCGAAAGCGTAGTGCTAACGTAGCGGCAGCAAATGGGTTTTGTCGATGCGAAAGCGTAGCGGCAGCAACAGGGGTTATCTGTGCGAAAGCGCAGCGACAGCAACAACAACAACAACAACAACAGCGACAGCGGCTCATCGGACGTCCCCAGGAAAGCGCCCAGTCAGAATGGAAATCAACCACACGTTATGATGAGCACAACCTTTGATGATAGCCGATAAATTGGAATGTGAAAATGAATAAATAAAGTCTTATTAATATTTAATCAATATAATTAAAATATCCTCTCAAATAGTTATGTACATTTGAGGGGATATTTTTAGATTATTCATTAATAGTTCCTGTAAATGTTTTACGACCAGAATTTAGTTGGTTAACGTCTATTTCTAATTTACTAATAGAGTTAGGTGTTAATGGGATCTTCCCATCCTTCTCTAATTTTTTCCATACTTTCACATTTTTTCGATATAGATGTTCAGAAAGGCGATAAATATCAATATCTTGCGCTAATGCTTCTTTATACGTTGTTCTAATTTCTTTCTTCACTTCTTTTATAATCTTTTTTCTTATTTCATCTTCTGAAACATTCGTTTTGAAACCATTTATAGTTGCGTTTATTTTTACATAGACATCAAATGTTACTTGATCATTTTTAACATGTGGTTTAATATTTACCTTTATTTTTTCCAATGTTGCCGTTAAATAATCTGTTTCGTTACCATCTAACGTAAAGGTTACTTCACCTCTGTGTGTTCTATTATGCATCCATTGCATGCCTCTTGCAGCATCATTCTTAATAAAGCCTTTAAATCCACTTTTAGAAAGTACCCCGACACCTGATAAGGTAGTATCCTGACCATGTCGCTCTGCAGTTTCCCAGTTTTTATTGATCGTTACATAAGGGATACCAATTTCGTGGTTTGGTTCATTTAAACCAATAACTAAATTTCGGAAATTAACGGGCTCGACGAATGTTTCTTGATCATCTGTATCTAAAGGAGTACTAAGCTTTGATAATATAAGAGATTTATTCAAAAGCGGTGTTATAAGAAGGATGTCTTTTATAGGTTCTTGTGTACAATAGGTCCATATTTGATACCTTGTTTCTCTATAACGCAACAAAGTATCTATAACGGGAAGGGCATTTTTATCTTTCATCGCTTCCTCGGAGAAAATAATGTATGTCATATGTCCCCAAAAAACTTTTTGGTCGATGGATCGAAATAATTTGAAAAGTGCTTCTTCCATTGTTTTTCCCTTAGATTGTCCAACTTCTGCCTGTACTGTTTGAGGATTAGGATACTCAGATTTTGCAACATTGGAAAAGTTAATTAATTGCAAGTATATTTCATACTGACCATCTTTATAATCAATACCAAGTCCATCTACATAATACATTCTTTGGGCTTCAGTAACATCCCAACATCCAGCCAGAAGCAGTGAAGTAGCTAAGCTTGAAAGTAAAATAATTTTTTTCTTCATTGCTTCTTCCCGCTTTTAGAGGTACGAGTGTTATCTTGAGGTGCAAGTGCTTTATTACGTTCAGTGTATCCTTTGGGTGATAAGCGGAAGATCGATTTTTTAATAGTTTTCCAATTTAAATCTGTTGCAAGATTCATGTAAGAGTAACCGTAGATCCGGATATTACATAAGTAAAGAAGTGTAAAGAAAAGTGAGATGAAAAATCCAAATAAACCAAGGAAAGCACTGGCAAGAATGAAAGTAATACGCAATATACTGATGGTTGTTACAAGAGATTGGTTCACAAGAGTAAATGATGCAATTGTAGAGATCGCAATAACCACAATCATTTCTGGACTTGTAACACCTGCACGAATGGCTGCATCACCAATAATTAAACCTCCAACAACACTTATCGTACCTCCAATAACAGAAGGCAAACGTAAGCCAGCTTCTCGAAACAATTCAAACATTAGTAGCATTATTAGCATTTCGAGAGAGGAGGGGAGAGGTAGGCCAGTTTTTGCTTGGACGACTGTTGCTAAAAGCTGGAATGGTAGTTGGTTTTGATGATAAGTCGTCAGAGAGAGCCAAAATGCAGGCAACAGCAAACCGATTAAAATGCCAAAAATCCTTAAAAGTCGTTCTATAGAACTAAAAATGATGGGATATTCATTATCCTCAGCGGATTTTAATAATAAAAATAAATTTACAGGTGTGATGACGCCATATGCTACACCATCGACAAAAATGAGAAAACGTCCACTAATTAGAGCTTGAATAGCATAATCGGGTCGTCCCGTGTAATCGAATTTTGGGAAAAGCTTGGAGTTTTTATTGATTCGCTCCATTAACACATCCCCACTAAAGACAATATCTGTATCTACAGCTGCCAGTTGTTTTTTAATTCCGTGTAAAATATCCATATCGACAATATCGTCAAAATAAAGAATTGCCACGGTTGTTTTTGAACGTTTTCCTAACTCCACTTTTTCTACACAAAATGAATTCGTAGGTAAACGTTTCCGCAAAAGTGCAATGTTGACGCGAATGTCTTCAATAAAGTTATCCCTTGGCCCCTTAACGAGAACTTCCATCCTCGTTTCTTCAGGATTTCGATTAGGCTTTTTAGCAATATTACTAGCATATAATAGTTCTTCCTCTTCAAAATAAAGCAATAGGAAACCAGTATATACAAAGGTAATGGCTTCTTCTTTATCCTTTATTTTTTGAAGAGTTGGGATATGAAGTTGATTTGTAATATTTTCTTCTAAAGTTGTATCAGCTAAATGGTCATAAAGAAATTGAATGCGCCGAATAATGACTTCATTAAGCAGTTGCTGGTCTATCATCGCATCACAGGTAATGAATTGAACCTTTTTTTGATTAAATGTATATTCCTGAAATTGAATATCTGCTGATTTTTGAAATAGTTTTTTTAAGGTGTTTAGGTCTATCGCCTTCTCCTGCTGAGGCATTATGATTCACCACTTTCCATTTCTTGTTTTTCAGATTTTCCTTTCTTAGAAGACTTACCTGAAAAGAACGCTACTAGTACGAAAAAAATTGACAGAAGAAAAAAGAAAATAAAAGTAACTGTTAATATATAGTTCCCTTTCACCTTTAAAAATATGTTTTCATTTAAAATAATTAGCGGTAGACAAAGTAGAAAAAAGGGTGGAGCTAGCATTTTCCAAATTTGCTTCGGATCCCCGGACATTTTCAATAAATCCGCTATAACATATAAGAGGAAGCTAACTCGTATAAACGTACCAGTAAGCCATTGGTATATTGAGAAAAAGTCAAGATGCTCAATATAGCGACCAATTGATACTAGTCCCCATTCCTCATACGCAGGATATCTTTGCTTTGCGGCTTCGGATGGACCAAATTCTGCAATTGCTCCCATGAGTGGACCTAAAGTAAGCCCCATTAAAATGAAAAGTATGATGCCAAAATGATACCAACGAAGGCGCTCTTTAAATTGGTGCTGTAAAAATAACAGTATTATTAATTCAATAAATCCTGATGCCGGGTAAATCATCCCTTTTATAACGGGTTGGAATCCATGCTCAAAAAATGGACGCAATAACTCGTACTCTTTTACCTGTATGTTTGTAAAAGCTACAAAAAAACCAAAGACTATTACACCGAATAATACAAAGACATTTAAAATAACCATGGTTTGTAAGCTTGTTGTCACAAGTAAAATACAAAGAATTGTATAAATGAATAATAATATAATGGACGGTGTTTCAGGTAAAAACGTTGTGTTTACCCATTGCAATGTTTCAACCATCGTAAAAGCAGCAAGAACGAGTAAATAAATAACGATTATATAAATGACAATTGTAGAGCCAATTTTTCCAATTTTCCCATCTAACCAGTCTCTAATAGGTTCCTGATTCGTCTTTTTCTGTATATAAACTAAAAGAAATAGCCAGAAGAACATAATAAATGCGGCCATTATTACAGATACCCAACCATCTCTCCCTCCAACGTCGAGTAGTGGGGGAATAATTGTCACGTGATTTTTTAAACCAATAACAGTCATAGATAAGAAAACAACATGTAAAATACTAATTGTTCCTACGCCTTTCATATAAAAACCCTCTAACGTTAATTGATACACTTTAGCTTAGACAAAAAGTGAGAGGATTATAAGCGTGACAAACTACTCAGAAAAGAAGAATTTTAACTTCTTTCAGTAAGTGTTTTGGTAGCGAAAGCAAAGCGACAGATACAGAAGTCTCTTACCTCTATAGATGCTAAGTTGAATGCGGGTTTAAGTTACTTTTCAGCTGGTGTCCAAACATTCACTGAAAAGAGGAATTCAGGCTAAGAACTTCACATCCTGTGAAAACGCCCGAGTGATCAACTTCGTGCTGTTGCCGCTGCCGCTTCGCTTTCGCGCAAAAAACAACTGCCGCTGCCGCTTCGCTTTCGCGCAAAAAACAACTGCCGCTGCCGCTTCGCTTTCGCGCAAAAAACAACTGCCGCTGTCGCTTCGCTTTCGCGCAAAAAACACTTGTTAGGCCAAAGCACAAGGCCGATTCCGGACGCAATTATGCCGAAGCATAATTGATCAGAAAAACACGAGGTATTTGACGGCTGAATTGTCAAATACCTCGTGTTTTAAAATTATATTCTAACGGACAGTTTTTCTCCCATCATAAAGAAGTGGGGTGAGAGAAAAACTGCCCGGAAAAGCCCGATTTGTGAAGACTAATAATCCGTGGGGGTATAGAAAACCCACACGGATTAAATTTTCACTTTATTGCAAATGATTAATGAATATAATTAGAGCTTACAAGATCATTTTTTAGGACGTCGGTTGGGATTTCGAATTCCAGTACACCCATATAGCCAGGTGCTACTTCATATTTATCGAAGGAGATTACAAGTTTTCCTTTATCAGAAATATAAAATTGCTGGTCTGCCTTAATAGCTGTAAAGCCATCAATAACCTCGTCATCAGGAAGACCTCCGCCTTTTACCCAGTAAACCTTATCTGAGTCGGAAGCAGCTTGTTTACGCATCTGTTCAATAATGTTTTCGCTGATAGTTTTTGTATAACTATCGTCTTTAAACAGCATTGGCAGTGTAATTAAAATTTCATTTTGTTTATCAATTGTATCGTAGTGCATAGTTGTAGAAGATGATCCAACTGTATTGACAGTGTAACGACCAATTGACAAGATTTGGTCATTATCTGTTTTTACGTCGTAGCCACTATCTACGCCTAAATGGCCTCCACCGTTAGCCTTTAAATCACCAACTTCGGCAATAAAGTCGTTATAAAGAGCTTTACCTTCTGAACGGTATTTTTCATTTAAAGTATTAGCAAGATCTTTATTTTCTAGGTTTTCGATTGCAGGTACTTTAATGTCTGCATCATATGTCTCTTCTTTTACTTCATATTCAGTCCAAGTTAGGACTTTTACGACACTACCAACAACAGGAATATCTGAAAGTGTTCGTGCCATTGCAGGACTGACATTTAAACCAGCTGTAAAAAGCATTGCAGCCGCCGCAGATCCAAGTAACCATTGTGGTGCTCGTTTTTTTCTTTTCTTTTTACCTTGTTTTAATGCGTTTTCAACCACAAAATCAAGCTCCTTTGGAATAGATACCTCATTATATTGCTTTTCTAGTTCTTTTAATTTTTCATCCATGTGCTGTTTCTCCCTTCACATCTTCCAACTGTATCTTCAATAGTTTTAACGCTTTATAAAGACGTGATTTAGCGGTACTCAGCTTAATGTTAAGGATATCTGCAACATCAGCTAACTTTAAATCTTCAAAATAATGTAAAATAACAACTTCTCGATACATTACTGGTAAGTCATCTAACGCATGCTCTAAGTCAACGTTTTCGTAGACATCCTCTTGTGCAGGTGTTAAATATTGCAATGTATCATCGTCTGTTACCTGTAAGCGTTTATGTTTACGTAAAAAATCTATAGATGTACGTACGACGATTTTGTAAAACCAGCTTTTCATATATTCGACATTTTCTAGTCGATCGAGAGAAAGCATTGCTTTTTGAATACTGTCTTGTACAACATCAAGTGCGTCCTGTTCATTTTTCGTATAGCTATACGCGAGCAAATAAAAACGCTCTTTCTGTTCGCGAATTAACTGGACAAACACCTCTTCATGTTGAAATGCATTTCTTGTTTTCATGTCCAAAGAAGCTCCTTTATAAACATTTTCAAATTGTATACAACTACTAGACGTGTGAAATGGGGAAAAAAGTTGATACCATAAAAAAACTTATCTTATTTAGTTAATGTCAAAGGTGAAAGATGGTAATTCATCCTGCATTAACTGTCCGTAAAAACCTGACAGTGAAGACTAAAAATCAGTGGGGATGAAGAAAACCTCCGTAGATTAAAGTTTCACTTTACCGTCCATTTTATTTTGGTGAAAAATCATAGCAAATTATAAACCTTTTGCTATTGCTTAGAAAGGGGAAAGAAACAATTGGTTACAATTGGAAATAATATTGCGCGGGTGTTATTTGGAGCAGGAGGAAGAGAGGAAAGGCTAAAAGGAAGTAACATATTCAAATCTATACATAAATCAAGAATTGACTATTCGGTTTGTAAAGTAGTGTCACACTAAAACAACAAAACCAAATTAAGCGGTGCAATCAATATAATTGCACCGCTTAATTTGGTTTTTAAAAATATAAAAAATCAATCATGAAAAATAGTCATATGTATTTTTCAAAAGTAATAGAATTGTCACAACGATAAATAAATTACGTACATACCCGCTGCCACGCTTAATGGCAAATTTAGAGCCAACAATAGCTCCAGCAATTTGTGCAAGTCCCATCGGTAAACCATAGGCATAATTTATTTGCCCTAAGTATATAAACATAAGAAGGGCAGCGATATTACTTCCGAAATTTAAAAACTTGGCATTTCCTGCTGATTTTAAAAAGTCAAAGCCAACTATTAAAAAGGCAAATAGTAGAAACGAGCCTGTCCCTGGTCCTAAAAAGCCATCATAGAAGCCGATTAAAGTAATAATCACTACGAAAAGTGCGTAATGCTTAGGTGTTAATTTTTTATAGGTAGAAATGCTACCCCAGTCTTTTTTGAAAATAGTATAAACAGCCACAGCTGCTAGCATGACAAGCATAAGCGGCTTTAGGACGCTCGGGTCCATAAGATGGACAATCCATGCACCAATCATGGAACCTATAAACACAAAAGGGAACAATTTATAAACGGCTTTAATGTCCAATTTTCCAGAGCGATAAAATGTTATGGTGCTCGTTAATGACCCCATAGTGCCCGCTAACTTATTGGTAGCCACGGCTGCAGATGGTGGAAGACCAACAAACATAAGAGCGGGTAATGAAATAAGTCCGCCGCCTCCTACAACAGAATCAATGAATGCGGCTAGAAAGCCAAAAAAGATAAGAATAAGTAAAATGTTTACATCTAAATCAAAAGGCACAGTGGTCATCTCTTTTCTATAATAATAATCTGATAGTAGCGAAATGAAACCTGACTGTAAATAGCTTAAATAGTATTTCTCTATTAATTTTGAGAATTACATATTTTTAAATATTTTCGAATTCTACAAAAATCAAAAATATTCTACTTTGTGTATATATTTTAATGTATTATGTAGGTAATGATGTTTTTTGCGTAAAGGGGACGTGATAGCATTTGAGTTTAGGGAATCATGTAAGAGTATTTATTTGTGTTGTGTTTATGGGGCTACTTGTCGGATTTGTATATAATGCCAAAAAAGATATAACTGATAATGAATATATCGATACAGTAAAAGAAGGATATTTGGGGAATTTTTCAGATGTTTCTGTTCGTAATGCATTTAATTACGCATTTTTTGAACCGTACTGGCGATATTACCAAGCAAAAACAGGTGAGCATGTTGTCGAATTATCAGGTGATATTACATTTGAAGGTGAGAAAGGGCATGCTATTTTACAGTTCGTAGTGGATGAACAAACAAAGAAATTTACTGCCTATGCGATGAAATTTAATGATGTTGTATTGAGTCCCGTACAAAACCGGTTGCTTATTGGCATGGTTTATGAAACATGGCATTCAAAGCGGCTCGCCTATGAGTAAGGTTTTTTACTTTGTAAAAAGTTCTTCCTATATTACAGTAGAGGGGAGTGTTTAGACAGAGAGGGTGTTTTCAATGAGATTAAGTATTTTAGATCAAATGCCTATTCCAAAAAATCATACTGCTGAGGAAGCCTTTCAGCGTACAGAACAAATAGCGCTTTTAGGTGAAGAGCTTGGCTATCATCGTATGTGGTTAGCAGAGCACCATAATAGTCATTCACTGGCAAGTTCAGCTCCCGAAGTTACAGCTGCCTTCTTAGCAGCGAAAACAAATCGTCTTCGTATCGGTACGGGAGGCGTTATGATGATGCACTATTCTCCATATAAATTGGCAGAGGTTTTTAAAACATTAAGTGGCTTGGCACCGAATCGTATAGATTTTGGCGTCGGCAGAGCCCCTGGTGGTGACCATGCCTCTATTTATGCGCTAGCAGAGGGAAGAAGACAACGTTTTACTGAGCAATACGATAAGCTCGAAATAATTTTAAAACTGATGAATAATCAAAAAACAGGTGAAGATGTCTATGATCAAGTGATAGCGGCACCAGTTAATATCCAATTACCTGAGGCTTGGTTACTTGGGTCTAGTGGTCAAAGTGCTATGCAGGCAGGGCGATTAGGTGTGGGTTATTCATATGCGCAGTTTTTCACTGGCAATATGTCAAAGGATATATTTGATACGTATAGGGATTACTTTATACCTTCCTATTACATGGAGAAACCACAAATTATCGTTACCTATGCGGCGACAGTTGCGGATACGCTAGAGGAAGCGGAATATTTGGCAAAGCCGATTGATATTACACGTCTTCATCTCATGAAAGGACAAATCATTCAAGCGATGTCGCCTGAGGAAGCAAAAGATTATCCACTTACGGAGTTGGATAAAATGACAATTGCCAATAATCGAAAAGCCAATCTTGTCGGAACTCCTAAGGAAATCGCTGAATTTTTAGTAGCAGAGCAAGAGCATTATGGATTTAACGAAGTGATGCTAAACTGCAATCAATACGCACTAGAAAGTCGCATGAATACTTATAAGCTAATTGCAAAGGAATTAATAGGAAATACACAGCTTTAGCGGAGGAGTACTTACGCAAAAGCTACTATACAATAAGAAAAGCTTCAAATTTGCTAGCAAAAAAACGCTATAAATCTTGTAAAAAGATGCACAGCAAATAATCAAGAAAAACCGAGTTGTATTCATGTGGTGGTAGAAATATAAATAAATATTAGAAAAAAAAAGCGATGTTCAGAACGAGAACATCGCTTTTTTAATATAAACTTATTTGCTTCCGAAGACTTTGTGTAGGTCTTTAAAGAAATTCATGATTTTATGAATATCAAAATACGTTTTAATGTTTTAAAGAGGTTTAGTAGTTTGTCCGTGCTATAATGATAGTAATAAAAAAGAGGTGATCTCTGATGAATCGAAAAGCAATACGAAGAATTCCGTTAGAAAATTTTTTGATTTAAAGGTTGATTTTGCCTTCAAGTAATTGTTCGGTAGTGAAAAAATAAAAATCAATTTCGCCTTGGCGTAATTGCGTCCGGATTTTGAATTGTGCGAGCACAATTCACTCCTTTCAAAATCCGTGACATCCGCCGGAGGCATTATCTTCATTCAGTAGGGGTTTGGATACACCCTGAAAAGGAATCACATTTGTATTCAGCTCACCACTTTACAGAGGGTGAGCTTCTACTGAATGAAGATAATTACTATTGTCTTTTTGAATGCTGTTTTAAAGCTTACTGGACGAGATACTATTAAAGAAGTAACATTTATTCAGCATGAATTGGGTGGTGAATATCAGGACGATAAACAATCTCGGCTTGATATTCTTGTAAAAACACAAAATGGTGACTTTATCAATGTGGAAATTCAACTATCCAATCAGCAAGATATGACAAAGAGAACGCTATATTATTGGTCAAAAATGTATGAGTCACAGCTAGTTCGAGGGATGGGCTACAGTGAGTTACGCCCAACCATTACGATCAATATTTGTAATTTTACGATGTTTAGAGATAATAAAGCTTATCATAGTACGTATCATCTTCGTGAAGACACAACATTATCGAGGTTAATGCCAGAAGAAGATGTGCTGGAAATTCATTTTATCGAGATCAATAAGTTTATTACTTTTTGGCATGAAGAAAAGCTGGATGCTCTTGATAACATATTAACTTCTTTCAGCGGATGATCAAACATCCGCTGAAAGAAGTTAAAGCCTCCGGCGGATGTCACGGAATCGGAAAGGAGTTCTTTGTGTAAGCACAAATCCGATTCCGGACGCAATTATGCCGAGGCATAATTGATATAGATGGCTGTTATTACTTGGTATGGTCGACGGTCGCAAAAAGAAAGTTTATGCGGATATATATCGTGAATTGGAGGAGTTAGCGATGAAAGATGAAAACTTACGTGCAGCATTTGATACATGGGAAGAAATCAGTCAATCCCCTGAATCTATTCTTGCTTACCAGTCTCGCTTAAAGTATATCCTAGATGAAGAAGCTCGCTATATTGATGGAATCAATAAGGGAAGAGAACAAGGGAAAGCAGAGGGGATGAAAGAAGGGCTGGAACAAGGACTGGAAAAAGGACTGGAAAAAGGACTAAAGCAAGGATTAGAGCAAGGATTAGAACAAGGACGTAAACAAGAGCAAATAGGGTTAGTGAAAAAACTATTAAAACGTCATGAACCGATTGAAGAAATCATGGATTTATTAGGTTTATCGAGAGAAGAAATTGAAAGAATAAAAAGTCTAAATTTACATCAGGAATAAGAAGAAGCAACAGATAAAGCTTAACAGAACATTTATTGTTAAAGTAAAAATATCATAAATCCTATAAAAAATGTCCAATGCAGATGTATGCATCGGACATTTTTTCTTTTTACACTTTAGCAGAGCCACTAACAAACTCCGTATCTTTATAATACATATTTTGCACAAGAACGTTAGGACCTAAGCATTTTACTGCTGGACAGTGACAGTTAAGTGATTTCGCTAAATCTGTTGCCATCCATTTATCAAAAATCGCAGGTAACTCGTCGTTCGCAATATTGCCAAGCGCAGGTGTGTCGCCAAAGTCCGTTACAATGACATCACCTGTAAAGATATTGACATTTAGGCGAGAGCGACCATCTGGATCATTACGCATCGTAACGTTTTTTTCTTCTCTTAGTCGTTTTAAGAGCTTTTGATCTTCTTCATTCATGCTACATGGATAAAAAGGTAGCGTACCAAATAGCATCCAAGTGTTTTCATCACGAACATCAAGGAGATGATGAATCGCCTCGCGAGTTTCTTCAAGTGATAAAGACGTAAGGGCACTTGCGAAATCTGAAGGGTACATCGGATGCACCTCGTGGCGTGCACATTTCATTTCATTGATGATTTGGTTGTGGATATGCTCTAAATACGGTAGAGTTTTCTTGTTTAACATTGTTTCCGCCGATACCATTACGCCATGTTCTGCTAGCATTTTTGAGTTATCAATCATGCGTTGGAACAAAGCTGCACGTTGTTCATAAGTAGGTTTTCGCTCCATCATGGCAAAGCCTGTTTCAACGAATTCATCGATAGTACCCCAGTTATGTGAAATATGTAGTACATCTAAATACGGTGCAATCAGTAAATAACGTTCGGGTTCCAACGTTAGGTTGGAGTTTATTTGTGTTCGCACGCCACGTTCATGCGCATATTTCAATAAAGGCAATACATAGTTTTGAACGGATTTCTTAGACATCATCGGTTCTCCACCAGTAATCGAGATTGTTTTAAGGTGTGGAATTTCATCAAGACGCTTTATAATTAGCTCAATAGGTAATGCATCTGGATCTTTAGTTTGTAATGTATATCCAACGGCGCAGTGTGCACAGCGCATATTACAAAGAGTTGTTGTAGTAAATTCAATATTTGATAGGGTCATATGCCCATGTTGTTCAACATCTAAATACGCTTCCCATGGATCAAAGACAGGCGTAATTTTTTGTAGGGTTGTCATAATTGGTACATCTTCCTTTCTAGCACTCTATTGTCTCATATTCGCTGTTATTTTCAAATATGAAATTATCGAAAGGGCTATTTTTAGGCAAGATGATCATTTTTGTTACTCAATGAAGGAAATATTTTTAATAACTTACCTTCATATAAGATTTCCAAAATTCTGTAAAAGAGAGTGATAGGTATATTTACTGTTATTTTTCTCAAAAGACGTTATGATAGAATGGGGAAAATGGTAATACAGCACCAAAGAAAGTAGGAAATGACATGACTAAGTATGAAACATTATTGTTTGACGTGGATGACACATTATTAGATTTTGACTTAGCAGAAAATGCAGCACTTGACCGTTTATTTAAGCAGGAAAATATTGCAACAACTCCAACGATGATCGCGCGTTATAAAGAGATTAATGAATCCATGTGGCGTGCTTTTGAACGTGGTGAGGTGTCTAAAGATACACTACATAACACTAGATTTTCGATTGCTTTAAAGGAATTCGACTTAGATGTTGATGGGGAGTACTTTGAAGCGATTTTTCAAAAATATTTGAAAGAGGCGCATCATTATGTAGATGGTGCTTTCGAAGTAATCGAACAGCTTGCAGATAACTATGAGTTATATGTCGTTTCAAATGGTAAAACAATTACTCAAAATAAACGACTAAAGGATGCAAATTTAGCACAATTTTTCAAAGGCATTTTTATTTCGGAGCAAACAGGCTATCAAAAACCAATGCCAGCTTTTTTCGATTATGTTTTTGAACGTATTGATACTATCAATAAGGATAAAACCTTGATTATTGGTGATTCTTTAACATCTGATGTTAAAGGCGGACTACAAGCGGGAATTGATACATGCTGGTTTAATATACGTAATATTGAAAATACAAGCGATATTCAACCACATTTTGAAATTAAAAAACTTCATGATTTACATTTATTGTTAGATAACAAAGTAACAATTTGATAAGTATATGTTTGAACTGCACTTCAACTGTTCGTAAGCCCGAACAACTGAAGTGTAGTTTTTTTGATAAACTTCTGAAACGACAAAGCGAATGCCAGAGAAAGCTACACATAGTGCTCATGTATAAAAATCTATAGAACGGGCAAAACCTTTTATGAGACTAGTTTCCATGAAAGGGGAAAATGCGATGAATACTTTTTTAACTGTAAAAAAACGCGACAAAGGGCGTCAATCATCATTAACTCAACTTAGACAGAACGGTGCTATTCCGGGCGTTGTATATGGCTATCAAATGGAATCGACAGCGGTAT
Organism: Lysinibacillus sp. 10T31; assembly: GCF_056394365.1. NCBI lineage: Bacteria > Bacillati > Bacillota > Bacilli > Caryophanales > Bacillaceae > Lysinibacillus > Lysinibacillus sp. 10T31. Next base: position 44,087 of record NZ_JBFTHS010000003.1, on the reverse strand, counting down.
CACTGGATGCCAGACAATTTGCAAAAATGTTAGCTCAATTCGGCAATAAAAATGTCTTTCAATTAGATGTTGACGGTAAACGGATCAACGCAGTATTAACAGAAGTACAACGCTGTGCGTTAAAGGGCAATGTTAAGCATGTTGATTTTAAGTCCATTAATATGGCAGAGGAACTAGAGGTTGATATTCCAGTAACGGTTAGCGGTAAAGCCATTGGAGTTGCAGATGGTGGATTCCTATTACAGCCTAATCGTGAAGTTCGCATAAAAGTAAATCCAACAGAAATCCCTGAAACAATAGAGGTTGATGTGACTGATGTAGCGATCGGGACATCGCTTTATGTCGGAGATATTCGTCAAAAATTTTCCTTTGAAATTTTACAAGAGGACGATTTTACATTAGTGACGATTACACCACCTGCTGCTGAAAATGTGCAAGAAGAAGATACAGTGGATGGAACCCCAGAAGTAATCGAGGCTACAGGTAAAAATCCATCTGATTCAGAAAAATAGAAACAAAAAAGGAGCCAACTTACACTCGGTAAGTGGCTCCTTGCAGTTTATTCTATAAGCTTCTGTATGGATTGGCGATAACGGCAATACGTAAAAAGGTACATAATGCCAGTTGCTAAAAATAGCCATGGTGGGATAATGCGCATGATGGCAAATGGTGTTTCGAATAAAAAAGAAAATAGAAAAGCAAAACCCCTTGCATCCCATAAACCTGGCGTAAAATAAGCATCTTTTATATTGAAAAAGTAAAAGTTATCATTGGAGTAAATAAACATTAACCATATAAAAGAGAATATTGCCCAATTGCTGGCATGCTTCATCAATCGTTTATATTTAGCAATTTGCGAATCATTATCAGAAAATAATTCATCGTTGCCATCTTTTCTTTTTAACCAATAATAAGTGCCATCATACGATTTTTCTTTAAAAGATTGCCACCCAAAATCTTCATACAATTGTTTATAATTAGCTCGCTCTTCTTTCTGAAGATCTTGCTGAAAATCAATTCGGATAACTTGTTCAACATCAGCCGTATTTTTAAATGTATAAAAACCGGCGGAAATTATCTTTGTACAAACCCATCCTTTGGACAACATATGATTTAACCATTGCTCTTCCTTTTCGATATCAAAAAAGATTTTAAACTTGATCATGTCCATCAACTCCCTCATATAAAGATAAAATCCGCTGCAATCTTTGTTGCTCGGCCGCTAGAATTTCTAGTCCCTCTGCTGTTGTTTGATAAACCTTGCGCCTTGTATCCTGTGTCTCTACAGGCGAAATCCAATGATATTTCAACAAATTTTCAATTGCTCCATACATAGTACCAGCAGCAATCCTTACATTACCAGCGCTCATTTCCTCGATTTTTTGCATCATTGCATAGCCATGTAAAGGTTCACGTAAGGCGAGTAGAATATAATGCATTGTTTCAGATAAAGGTAATAATTTATGTTTTTTCACAAGTTCACCCCGTATACAGTTTAACTATATAGTTTGATTATATATAGTTGAACTGTATATTACAACTGAATAAAAAAAGACAATGCACTATTTGCATTGTCTTTTAAGCCTATATTACAGCACTTTTCACGCCAGTCCATTTCATAAATAATTTTTGGTTGAATGTTAATGCAAATTGTATAATTGGCCCAAGACCAAAAGCCATTAGAGCTGTTCCAACTCCAATTGGCCCGCCAAGGAAAAACCCGAGTATAGCAACAGATACTTCCAAAGTTGTTCGTGCACGAGTGACACTCCAGCCCAGCTTATTTACCAATAGAAGCATCAAAGTATCTCGAGGACCAATGCCTAAATTTGCCACCATATACATTCCGCAGCCCCAGCCAAGTAATATTAAGCCAGATACATAAGCTAATAGCTGCATCCAAAAACCATCTATATCTGGGATCCAAAAGTTAAATATATCAATAAAAATACCTGCTAAAAACATATCTATAAATGTGCCTGGCAGTGGAAATCTCTTCGTGAAAACCATATCAAATGCTAAAATGGCTAGTCCGACGAGAATTGACCAAGTACCAATGGTTAATCCTAATGTTTTAGCTAGCCCAATATGTAACACATCCCACGAACCAACACCAAAAACCTGACCTTTAATTGTTAACGTTATACCTAAGGATAAAACTAAAATACCTGTTAAAAAGAACAGACACCGTGTGAAAAAAGCTTGCTTCATCATTATAACCTCATTCTAAAAATTCGTGTTGTCTAACAAAATATTATAGCAATAAATTTATAAATAAGCCGAAGATTGTCAATTCACACTTTTCGAAAAATAAGGTTAGGCTCGCTAAAAAAGGACAAAATAAAAGGAAATCAGAAAGGATGAGATGACATGACCTCTATACGAGATGAAATATTAGAAGTTTTAAATCGGGAAAAAATAGGAACGATGGCAACAGTTGCGAATGGCAAACCTTTCTCACGCTATATGACATTCCAACATGAAGATTTTATTTTGTACACAGTAACGAATAAACACTCTGAAAAAATGGATGAGCTTCGCAAAAACCCGTATACACATATATTATTTGGATACGAAAATAGAGGCTTTGGTGATACGTATGTTGAAATTGAAGGAAAGCTAACAGAAATTCTAGAGGATGGAATAAAAAATAAGTTAGCTGAATTTTTTACAAGCATTTTTGTTGGTAATCATGATGAAATGGTCACACTAAAAATCGAACCAATTCGTATGCGCTTGATGAATAAAAAAGGGGAACCACCTAAAGAACTCGAATTTACAAACGACCATTAAGATGTGGTCGTTTTTTTTAGATAATTGCTAAATGATAACCATTACTTGAAATTAGACGAGTGTTCATGCATGATAATTCAAAAAGAAAAAAAGGAGTGCAAAGAATGACAGACAAACTACAACAGCTTGCACAAAATATTTTAATATCGCAAGGGAAAATTGAGGCGGATTTTATTTTACGTAACGCACAAATTGCAGATGTTTTTACTTTGACGTGGAAAAAAGCAGATATCGTCGTTAACAATGGACAAATTGTGGCTCTTGATACTATGAATAGATTTAAAGCTAAAAAAGAAGAAGATGCCGCAGGGAAATATGTTGTACCTGGTCTGATTGATGGACATATACATATTGAGTCGTCGATGCTAACACCTGCAGAATTTAGCCGTATACTGATTCCACATGGCATTACAACAGTCATTACAGATCCACATGAAATTGCAAATGTTGCAGGTGTGGAGGGCATTCAGTTTATGCTAGACGATGCTAAAAAAGCAGAAATGGATATCTTTGTTATGCTACCATCTAGCGTTCCAGGTACCCATTTTGAAAATGCAGGAGCAACGCTGACAGCTGCAGATTTAGAGCCGTTTTTAAAGCATGAAGATGTACGAGGATTGGCGGAGGTCATGGATTTTCCTGCTGTTTTAAATGGGGAAGTAGGTATGCTTGAAAAGATAATCCTTTCACAACAGGCTAATTTAGTTATAGATGGGCATTGTGCGGGCTTAAATAGTCATCAAATTACAGGTTATCGCGCAGCTGGTATTCATACAGATCATGAATGTGTAACCGCACAGGAGGCTATGGATCGTGTAGAGCAAGGGATGTATGTACTAATTCGTGAAGGCTCAGCAGCAAAAAATTTACGTGATTTATTACCTGCTGTCAATGCAACAAATGCTCGTCGTTTTGGCTTTTGTACCGATGATAAATACGTTGACGAGTTAATGGATGAAGGCAGCATTAACTTCGATGTGGCAATGGCTATTGAGGAAGGGATGGAGCCGTTGCAGGCCATTCAGCTTGCAACTGTTAATACAGCTGAGTGTTATCGCTTATATGATCGAGGTGTTTTAGCACCAGGCTATAAGGCGGATTTTGTATTAATTGAAAGCATCGACAGTATGCGTGCAAAGGCAGTTTGGAAAAATGGTGAAAAAGTTGCTGAAAACGGTGTAATGTTAACGAATCGTATAGAGCCTAATGTACCTGCACATATTCATCACTCTGTACATTTACCAACTGTAACGAAGGCCCAGCTCAGCATTCCATTCCATAAAGGTACGAAGGCGAATGTTATGGAAATTATACCAAATCAGCTTATTACGAACCATTTAGTAATAGATGTACCTGTGAAAGATGGTGTGTTTGTACCTTCAGTTGAACAGGATTTACTAAAGTTAGCAGTGATTGAGCGTCATCACAATTTACATACGACAGGCCTTGGCATTGTGAAGGGCTTTGGTTTACGAAAAGGGGCAGTGGCCACTACTGTAGCTCATGATTCGCATAATGCATTAGTAGTAGGTACGAATGATGAAGATATGTTACTAGCTCTGTCACGTATTCAAGAAATTCAAGGTGGTTTTGTCATAGTAGCAGATGGAGAGATTTTAGCGGAAATGCCATTAACAATTGGAGGGTTAATGACGGAGGCACCTGCTGATGAGGCTAAGAAGCAATTAGCAAGTCTACATAACGCCTTACAAGCACTAAACCCAACACTAGATTTCCATTTTTTATTGACGTTTTCATTTGTCGCATTACCTGTTATCCCTGCGTTAAAGTTGACAGATACAGGGCTATTTGATGTTACAACATTTCAACATATTCCGGTAGAAGTGGAAGAAAAACTATCATGATAACGAAGTGAAGGTGTCTTATTTGATAAAGTGTACCGGTTTCGACAAAGCGAGGGGGTGATTTCCGTTCCGTCCGACTGAGCGCTTTAGCAAAGTTGCAACGTAGTCAGCAATAACAGATGTAAAATTGCAGACACAGTTATTAGTTGTTTTGATTTATGGCGAGTAGGCTGGAACGGAAACTTCTTCATTTAAAGTGCCACAATTATCACCATGATTTCCTCTATCATTTTGTTTTCAATATAATGAAACGACCTAAAAGCATAGCCGCTTTTAGGTCGTTTTTTTAAATGGGATAGATACGTGCTTTTAACTGTTTATTTAATATGGATGCCTGCATCAGTGCTTGTTCATCATGAGCAATCTCACCAGGTTTGTTTCCTTCTCCGATAATATAAGATGAGAACGGCATCTTTAAGAAATCAAAGATATATTGGAATTGCTGAATCATTGGTAGACCTTTTATATAGGGTTCATCGCCACCAACAGCAAGAACAATAGCCTCGGTAGTTTGTAGTTTTTCCTTAAGCTGTGGAAAACGCTCATCTCGAATAGCTTGACTTAGTCGATCTATCATGTTCTTCATTATTCCTGACATACTATACCAATAAATAGGTGTTGCAAAAACAACGATATCACTTGTTAAAAACGCATGGATAATTTGATCATAATCATCATCTACTAACTGAAAGCCATTGTCATCATGACGTAAATCGTTGATGGGTTCGATCGCTATTTTTTTTAGATCTATTTTTTGATGTCTAATGCCCTCTAACACATAATCAGCTAGTTGTTCACTATTACTATCAGCTCTAGAACTTCCAATAAATGTGGTAATGTTCATGAGAATCCTCCTCTGTCTTTCAAGTTATAACTAGTGTAAACTTATTTTTATTATCGATAAAGATGAATGTTTCGATGAAATGTATCGAAAAAACCGATTTAGGGGTGAAAAAGATGGATATGAAACAGCTAAAAACGTTTTTAACAGCGTCGGAAACGTTAAGTTTTACGCAGACAGCACAGCTATTAGATTATGCTCAGTCCAGTATTACAGCACAGATTAAATCACTTGAAGATGAGCTAGGTGCTGTTCTTTTTGAGCGGCTGGGAAAACGCATTACCCTTACGGAGGAGGGCAAGCGATTACAACAGTATGCTCAAAAAATGCTTGATTTAAATGTAGATATGAAAAAAGCTGTGTTAAACGAACAAGGACAAGCTGTGTTAAAAATAGGTGCTCAGGAAAGTCAATGTGTCTACCGTCTGCCGAGTATTTTACAACAATTTCAGAAAGTCCATTCACAGGTGAAAATAATTTTTAAGCCCGTACATACTACGGAAATAGCCAAAGGTTTATTACAATCAGGCGATCTCGATGTAGCTTTTATTACAGATGCATACAAGGAAACACCAATGTTACATCGTGAGCGACTTCTTCAAGAGCAATTAGTATTTGTCAGTGCATCTACTGATAGCAACGCGGATAGAGAGGTATTTTCTTTACAGCAACTTTCAAATGAAACGATGCTTCTGACAGAAAGTGGTTGCTCCTACCGTAATCAATTGGAAGTCCATCTTCAGCAGGAAGGTGCATTTCCGATACAAATGATTGAATTTGCAAGTATTGAAGCTATTAAGCAATGCGTGATGGCAGGCTTAGGTATTACATTCTTACCTAAAATGGTGGTGGAGAAGGAGTTAGAAAACAATAATTTAAAAGAACTGACTACATCAATGAATTTAGCAGATATTTTTACGGATATCGCATGGCATAAGGATAAGCACATATCTCCATATCTCGCTGATTTTATAGAGATCGCCAAGAAGATGTATATGAATTTTTAAGAGCATAATTATTGTACCCAGACATCTATAATTAAAACTGTATAGAATCCATTTTGATTAATCTAAGACTATGCAATGTCTTATCAAAAAAGCACACGAAAAATAACGGGTTCTGTTTTCGAGTACAAAACTTAAAAAAACACTATAAAAAGGGTATCAAATCGAAATGATTTGGATGTCCTTTTATTATTGATATAAAGCGGCTTTTTAACAATTTTCATTCGAATTGGTATATCAAATCGCATTAATAAGGTTACATTATAGAAAGTTCTATAACGATGCGAATACATAATCTTTTTTCGCTCGAATTAGTTAACGTGATAATTTAAATGGCAAAGAACTATATTCAACTAACGAGGCAGGTTAGTTAAAGAAGACATACTTAAACAAATCATGTAAGTAGTTTGATAATACTAAAATAATTAAACAAGTATTCTGAACTCGTTGAATGAGCAATACTTTAGTTTTTGGTCAAATATATAACTTTCAAGTAAACTTAATAAATACTAATAGGTGGCTAAACGTTTTTGTTGTAATTCTTTATTTTGAAAATGAACGATTTTTCCCAGTTAGTCGTATTACATATAAATCATTATTGTATGGAGTAGATTTCATGGATGAAAAGGATTTAATTCGAAAGGCAAAAAAAGGAGATACATTGGCTCTTTCGAAACTGCTACAACAGAATTATTCGTTCCTCGTAAAGTATTTAATGAAAGTTACCCTTCATCCACAAATCGCAGAAGATTTAACGCAAGAGACGATGATGAAGTGTATTGAAAAAATCCAACTATATAATGGTGAATCCAAGTTTTCCTCATGGCTCATCACAATCGCAACGAACCTTTTTATCGATCAACAGCGTAGAAAGAAGCGGGAGAAAAACTGGCTAGAGCAGGAACAAGCACTCCGAAAAATGAAATGGAATGTAGCCAATATGAACGAAGAATGGACTGATGTACTTGATGTACTTGCTCAAATTAATGAAGAAATACGTATGCCAATCGTGCTAAAGCATTATTACGGATATTCATATGAGGAAATCGGAAAAATGATGGGTATTGCAGAAGGAACAGTAAAATCTCGAGTTTCAAATGGTCTAAAAAGTGTACGAAAGGAGTTGGCTGAACTTGAAGAAGTATGATTCTAAAAATAGTAATTTTATGTTGGACGATGAAGATGAATTAACGGTTAAGCAATTAATAGATGGTTTAGAAAAACTGGATCAATGGAATCCAGTATCTACTCCAAACTTACAATGGTTTCAACAGAATGTTGAATTAGAGAAAAAAAGAATACGAAAAAAACAATGGAAAGACCTCCTCACGTTTATGTCTGTTGCAGTATTTGTGCTTTCGGTTGGAATTGCTGTCGTTTATCGTCAGCCAATTCTTTTTCTTTATTTTCAGCTTGTGGGGATTATCTTACTGCCCTTAGCTCTTAACAAAACTAGAAAGAAGGTCAGTAATGAATGATCTCAAACGAACTAAGTAGCACACCGTTTTGGTTATGCGTCGTGATTGCATTCATTCTGATTTGCCAGAGCTCATGGATGTTTTGGGATGCACGGAAGAGGGGATATAATGCTTGGCTATGGGGCATTTTAGGCCTTATTCAATTTCCAACGTATCTTATTATCTATCTTATTTTTGCAAGAAAAATATTTAAAAGAAAGGTCTCAGGTTCAAATTCCTGAGATTTTTTTATTTATTTTTTCGTGAGTGAACGATTAGACGAACGTAATCGTATTAAGGGTAAATAAACAATTTGGGGGAGAAAAATGAATGAACTGTTAAATGGAATCCCATGGGGAGCGTTGCGCCAATTCTTGTCTTACAATTAGGGAATTATATCCATAATATTGAGACAGAAGAAAACAATAATTAATACAACAAAAGAAACAAAGATACATAATTCAATAACCTCTTCCCCCACAGAAAAGGAGTAATCATATTGAGTAAAATTAAAAAGAAAAAAGGTAAAAAGATAATGTATGTTTTTGCATGGATCTTACACTGAGAAAAATGGGGAAACATTTGATGGACAAATGACTATTTTTCAATTTGATAATTCCGGAAAACAATTGATTTCCAAATAACTTATTTAAATAGACGGTAGAATAATTTGTATGGTTGTTTATAATTCAGATGAAAGATGATAATTGATTTCGGAGTCTAACATAATAAATAGAACATAGGAGATGATGAATGTGCTAGTAGTAACAACAGAACACATTGAAGGGTATAAAGTTGTCGAAGTAAAAGGTTCTGTATTTGGTCTGATTGTAAGAAGTAGGGGGCTAGGCGGGGATATTATGGCGGGCTTAAAGGGATTAGTAGGAGGGGAAATCAAGCAATATACTGCCATGCTTGAAGATTCTAGAAAAGAAGCTATAGACCGTATGATTATGAATGCCAACGAAATGGGAGCGAATGCTATTATCATGATGCGATATGATTCTGGTGAAATGGGTAAAAACATGAGTGAAATTGTTGCATACGGAACGGCAGTTGTTGTGGAAAAGCTATAATGACGACATTTTTGGGGATAGGTATATATTTGATATTTCAAATTAGTATTGCTCTCGTTTGTATCTTACTTGGTTACTTTATATATGACAAACGATATAAACGCAATCATGGAAAGGAAGTTCCTAAAGGTTTTGAGGTAACGAATGAGGTGAATCTTGACCCTGTTACGGGTGAAAAAAAAAGAGTATATTATAATGCAGAAACAGGTGAACGATTTTATAGAAAAGAAAAGTAGTTTCACGAAATATCAAACCAAGTTGTACAAAAAAGGTACTGCGAATTGCAGTACCTTTTAATATGCTAATTAATTGTCTTTTTAACCTGCGATTTTGCTTTTTGTACTTCAAAACAGAACCCGTTACACGAAAAACGCTTTGTTATGTAGACAGTACTCTTGCATATTTAGTAAGGGAAAAATCATAGTGTTGGAAAGGTGAGGAAGTAAGGTCAAAATAATTTAAAAAAGTGCGAATGATTCTTTTTAATTCATTTCGCACTTTTTAGTTCTTTTCACCGTGGAAGGATATTGTGGTGAATATAAAAGTACCTCAAGGATGTTCCTTAATAAGTTTGGAGATTCTTAGTCGGACCTATGGAGAACTTATTGTTTCTTTAAAGTCCCAGAAAAATTAGTTCCTTCATCATGCACTGTCCGACAATCTACTTCGGTAATTTTAAGCGCATTATTAAGGCGTTCAAATTCTAATACACATCGATTGCCGTTTGAGGATTTGTTCATCACGGCCTTAGTGCTAGAAGTGATCGTTGCTGTCCCATCGACACTCCCAGTAGCTGTTCCATCATTGGCAGTTATGAATATATTAAAGCTTTTGCTTGTTGCGTTTGTAATATAGGCATCACGGCGATTAAAATCAGTTGAGCCTGTACCCCATTTATAGTAATACGAATAGGTACCATCCCAAGCACTTTTAGAAGGTGCTGTTAGCTGCATAGTTTTATCAAGCTGATTTTGGCCATTTTTCGCCCTTGTATTTAAAGAAGCGTTACTCTTATTTTCATGAAGTGCTTGTGCATCTTCTGAAATTTCGTAAAAATTTCTTTTATCCATACGATGGAGCATTGTCACGACTTGCGCTCGTGTCATATTGTTAGTTACACCAAAAAACTTCTGTAAATTACGGTTTTCATACTGGGGATTTTGACCAGTGGAAATATAATAATCGAGTAAAAACTGTATAGATTGATCTAATCCACTTTTACCATTAGCTAAATGGGTAATTGCCTGTGCCACAACACCGCGCTTCACACTAGCTGCTCGAATAGTGTTATCGAAATATCCGTTTAATGGAACACCATAGCTTGCAAGTCGATTGTAAAATTCATCAGACCAGATTGCAGCAGGAGTCTGTTTTTTTAGCTCGTCATATGGTGATTCAAGCTCGTAAAAGTTAGCCAGTAGTTTTGCGAATTGCTGCTCTGTAATTGTAGCATTGGGCTTAAATGTACCATCTGCATAGCCATTAACGATATCATATTCCTCCGCCCACATGATGGCTTCATACGCATAGTGATCTTCGGGCACATCTTTAAAACCTGCAGCTTGTACAGTGTATCCACTTACCACAACAAGTAGGGGAAGCAATAAAGCGCACACTAATTTTTTCATTAGTCTTAGTCATCCTTTCTAGCTAGTTATATTAATAGTTTGCAGGATATGGATAAAAACTGCAAATTTTTCTAGTTTAACTTCTTTCAGCAAATGTTTTTTTCTGAAAGAAGTTAAAGCCTCTGGACACAATTATACCGAGGCTTAATTCGATTTTACTATAAAGAGGCTGGAGAAAACTGTTCTTATAAGAAAGAAGGAATAAACAGAGATGTTGATTAGTTTAAATAAATACCTCCAAAAATGGATGCCTATTTTAACACCGCTTAGCTTAGTTGTTGGTGTGTTGTTTGAGAACGTAGGGCAGCAGCTATTATTTTTAGTGCCGTGGCTATTTGCTTTTATGACATTTGCAGGTAGTTTAAGTATGAATTTTGAAGGAATAAAAAGTCTTAAAAAATATCCAAAAGTTATTTTAATTGTTATCGCATTTTTACATCTACTCATGCCAATTTGGGCTTATTTTGTATCGACCGTCATCTTTCACGATCAACTACTAACAATTGGTTTTGTTTTAGCAGTCGCTGTGCCAACAGGAGTAACGAGCTTTATTTGGGTTAGTATTTGTAGGGGGAATCTTGCATTATGTCTTGCAATTATTTTAATCGATACACTCATTTCGCCCGTTGTCATTCCTGCATTACTTCATATTGTTGTAGGGCAAACAATCGAAATTGATACTGTTGGTCTCATTGTAGATTTACTTTGGATGATTGTTGCGCCGTCTCTAATAGGTGTAGCGTTAAATGAGTTTACTAAAGGTAAAATTGAGCTGACACTAGGTAAGAAATTAGCTCCTTTTTCAAAACTTAGCTTATTTAGTATTGTAATGATTAATAGTAGTGCAATTGCCCCGTACATTAAAAATATTAACGGGGAACTTGTTAGTGTTATTTTGATCGTATTTCTACTTGCTGTATCAGGGTATGCTTTTTGTTTAGTATTAGGGCATATACTTTGGAAGGATATAAGTATTGTTAAGATGTTCGTTTTTACAGGAGGGATGCGTAATATTGCTGTAGGGGTAGTAATAGCGACTACATACTTTCCTGCAAAAACGGTTATGCCTGTAGTGTTTGGTATGCTATTTCAGCAAGTTTTAGCCTCGTTCTTTAGCCGAGTAATGGAAAAGTATCAGTTGAAATATGTGGAAGGTTAAATATTTGTCGAATAAAAAAAGTCGTGAATCTTTGGGAGGATGCGAATATATTTGTAAGACTTACTATGCTTTTACCACTGATCGTAATTAGAACGCCAAATCATGATGTGACAATTAATGCGTATCAATTGTGGAGAGCTGTACAAAAAGAAGGAGAGGCACTATATTTTGATGCAATATCATCAAGTGAAAAAAGAACAAGGGGGAGGTTACCGATATGCTACCTTCGGAATACGATGAAGATAAGGAAATCCATGTTATTTATATGTAGGATGGGGGGGAGTAATTGCATATAATAAATTATACAAGAATATAAATTTGAGCGTAAACACCAGCACTTTTTGTACTAGAAATGCTGGTGTTTTGCATTAGTTGAAAGTATTTTGAGTGTTAATTTCTCTCGTGAAATCACACTTTATCTAAGAAGAATTCGTAAAAGAGTTGAAGTTTTTTAGTTTTAAGCTTATAGTTTCCTTAAGGAAACAAAATGTCATTTTAGAAAGAATGGTGTATAAATGAAAGAGTTAGATGACTTGAAGTTGACGATTCTTCCATTAATTATTTTGCTGATTCTTATACTTTTTTGGAAACTGACCGAGTCTGTTGGTGCGGGAATGATGGTAGTTATTTTCTGGATAGTCTGGCGCCGCCTTATCAGAAAATCAATATAAACTAAAGTAATGTTGATATTAACTAGATTTTAACAATAGTATTTGAGCGGGCATAACAAACACCAGCTTCCCGATAAGATATTGCGAGAACGGTTGTTATGGCCCGCGTAAAGTATCAACAAAAACCATGTCTTAAATATAAAGTGAAAGTGAGGTTTTTAGCATGAAACGTTTTATTGGTGTATTTGTTTTATCATTTTTACTCTTGTTATTCGGTTGTGCTGCTGAAACAGACGGTGAAAAGGAAGGAGTAGTTGTCGCAACAACTGGACAAATTGCGGATGCTATTAAAGAAATTAGTGGCGATCATTTAAAGGTAACAGCCTTAATGGGGCCAGGAGTAGATCCCCATTTATACAAAGCTACACAAAGTGATCTGTCGAAATTGGACAAAGCTGAGGTTATTTTTTATAACGGCTTACATTTAGAGGGACAAATGCTTGATATTTTTGAACAGATGTCCAAAAGCAAAACAGTGCTCGCCGTTGGAGAAAAGTTAGATAAAAAAGATCTACTTGCCAGTGATAATGAAGCTATGTTACATGATCCGCATATTTGGTCTGATATTGAGCTTTGGAAAGGAGTTGTTCAAGTGATCGGAGATAAGCTTCAGGAAGAATACCCGCAATTCAAAGAGGATTTTGCAGCAAATGAAGAAGTTTACTTGAAAAAGCTAGATGAATTACAAACGTATGCGAAGGACAGAGTAAACGAAATCCCAGAAAAGCAGCGTATTTTAGTCACTGCTCACGATGCATTCAATTATTTTGGTAGAAGCCAAGGATTTGAAGTGCGTGGCTTACAGGGGCTAAGTACAGATTCCGAATATGGAGTAAAAGACGTACAGGAAATGGTAGACTTTTTAGCGGCAAACAAAATAAAAGCTATTTTTATAGAATCAAGCGTTTCTGATAAAGCAATGCAGGCTGTTATTGAAGGGGTGAAAGAAAAAGGTCATGACATAGTGATTGGTGGGGAACTATTCTCGGATGCTATGGGTGCACAGGGAACAAAAGAAGGTACATATATTGGTATGTATCAACATAACATCGACACAATCGTCGATGCATTGAGGTAGGTGAGAAATATGAATGCACTAACAGTTGAAAATTTATCAGTTGCATATGATAAGAAAATAGTATTAGAAAACGCATGTGTAACGGTTCCTACGGGTCATCTCTCAGCAATTATAGGTCCAAATGGGGCTGGAAAATCTACATTTTTAAAGGCCATCTTAAATCAATTACCGAATAAAGTAGGACAAGTTGAAATTCTTGGAAAAGCCTTTGAACCAAAAAGCTTAGTAGTTGGGTATGTTCCTCAGCGCAATGCAGTAGATTGGGATTTTCCTTCAAATGCCCTTGACGTTGTTTTGATGGGGCGCTATGGTCATACGGGATTATTTAAAAGACCGTCTAGAAAGGATAAAGCTTTAGCGGAACAAGCTCTTGCAAGTGTGGGCATGCAAGACTTTGCAGAACGTTCTATCGGCCAATTATCCGGAGGGCAGCAACAACGGGTTTTCTTAGCAAGAGCCCTAGCCCAAAATGCGGATATTTATTTCTTAGATGAACCTTTTGCAGGGGTAGATGCTGCGACAGAAAAGACGATAATCGATATTTTAAAAGACTTGAAAACTAGAGGAAAAAGTATTTTTGTCGTCCATCATGATTTACAAACAGTAAAAGAATATTTTGATTATACAATTCTTTTAAATAAAACAATTTTAGCATCAGGCCCAACAGAGGAAGTTTTTACACCAGAACAGTTACAAAAAACATATGGAGGTAAACTATTCATCATGCAAAACGTGTAAGGAGGGTCAATATGTTAAGTGGTAACTTACTGTGGGTATTAATCGGTACGATGTTACTTGGGATCGCGGCTGGCATAACTGGCACCTTCTCCTTTTTACAAAAGCAAAGTTTAGTAGGTGACGCAGCGGCACATGCTGCATTGCCAGGGATCGCCATTGCTTATCTATTAACAGGACAAAAGGAATTACCTATATTAATGCTTGGGGCAGGGATCACATCGGCTCTGTCTGTTTATTGCATACAATGGATTGTCTCTTTTTCGAAAATGAAAGCAGATGCAGCGATAGGACTGGTCTTGACTGTATTTTTCGGAATGGGTGTCGTATTTTTAACAGTTGTCAACCGTAGTCCATTAGGCAATCAAAGCGGTCTCAACAATTTTATTTTTGGGAAAGCAGCGACGATGACAAGAGCTGATTTAATGTGGTTGTTTATAAGTGCGATGATTATCATTTTGGTAAGTCTGCTTCTTTATAAAGAATGGAAGCTCCTAATCTTTGATCCTGTTTATGCTAAAGGAATTGGTTTACCAATTGAAGCTTTGAAAGTCACACTAACAATTTTAATTGTTATGACCATTGTAACAGGCATTCAGGCAGTGGGTGTTATTTTAATGTCGGCTTTACTAATCATCCCAGCCGCAAGTGCTAAATTGTGGACAAGTAAATTGAGTTCAATGCTCGTGCTTAGTGCAGTAATCGGAGGTATTTCCGGTATTATTGGAACTTTTATTAGTTCAATTCGAACAGGATTATCGACAGGTCCAATTATTGTATTAGTGGCAGCTGCAATATTCTTTATTTCCTATCTTATTAGTCCGAATGGTCAAATTAATAAATATCGTAGGAAAATGCGGTTTCGAAAGCAAGGTGAGTTAGGATGATTGAGTTTTGGGTTGTTTTTACAGGCATTTTAGTAGGGGTTACATGCGGAATTGCTGGGGTTTTTCTAATTTTACGTAGAATGTCGATGATTGCAGATGCGATTAGTCATACAGTATTGTTTGGTATCGTCATGGCTTATATTATTACTCAAACATTAAATGGCTTTTGGATGTTAATTGGTGCGGCATGCGCGGGAATTCTAACGGCCTACCTTGTGCAATTACTAAATTCCTCTGGCATTCAGGAGGACGCTGCGATTGGCGTTGTCTTCACGTCCTTGTTTGCTGCAGGTGTTCTACTCATCACATTATTTGCTGGTAATGTACATTTAGATGTTGAGCATGTATTGATGGGTGAAATTGCATTTGTACCTTGGGATAGATGGACATTACTATCAATCACAATGCCAAAGGCCGTATGGATGCTATTGTTTGTACTGATAGTTAACATTGGGTTCCTTCTTTTATTCTTTAAGGAAATGAAGTTAACAACCTTTGACCCAGTTTATGCTGCTTCCATCGGATTACCAGTAATTTTTCTACATTATGGCTTTATGACAACCATTTCCTTTACAACCGTTGCTGCATTTGATAGTGTCGGCGCGATTTTAGTTGTCGCTATGTTAATAGGACCAGCTGCCACCTCCTATTTAATAAGCAAAACGATTAAACAAATGTTTATGTATAGTATGCTATTTGGGGCTTCAGCATCGGTAATAGGCTATTATTTAGCGAAGCTTTGGGATACGTCCATTGCAGGGATGATGGCAACAACCGTGGGTTTAATATTTATTATTGTATTAGTAGGTCAAAAAATCGCCGAGCGCCGAAGGAAATCGCTCGTTAGTAAATTAGAAGCTATGTAAAGATAAAACATTGTTTGATCATGTATCGAATGATGTCAGCTTGTCGACAAAAGAATAAATATAAATTAGTGTGTATCAGTAAATAGTTGATTTTTACTCCGAGTGACGCTTTCCGCGGGCTTGGCTTCAATCTCCACATCAACAGTAAGAGTCGACAAGCTGAAACCAAAATAATATGATGGCTATGCTTTACATTATATTAAACTAGGCTTACTACATAAATTTCTGGTGGAAAATGTGACAGTATCGACGCTCCTCACAAAATGCTAAATGGTAGGTTTGCTGAATAAAATTATCATAAAAGTTTTATACAAAAAAAGTAACGTTTATCTACAGTCTGACATCGTTTGATAATAGAATCAAACGATGTTTTTTGTCATTTGCCTGTTGATTATTTCAAACTTTTGCCGGATTTTTACTTTCTACAAAAATAGTATACTGTTTAAAGCAATTCGAAAAGGCATGAAAACATAATGATAGGTCTAAAAGGAATACATATTTATAAAGTAAGGAATATTTTTTAACATTCATAAAAATACAATTATTGTAAAACTTCTATGTACTAATATTTATAATTTTGTTACTATTTATTAATTAATAAATGAAACAACGAGGAGATACAGCATGTGGCGTAATCGAAATGTATGGATAATTTTATTAGGTGAATTTGTTGTAGGTCTTGGCTTGTGGGCTGGGATTATAGGGAATCTAGCTTTTATGCAAGAGGTCGTTCCGTCCGACTTTCACAAATCATTAATTATTTCTAGCGGTATATTGGCTGGTTTAGTAGTAGGTCCGCTGGCAGGGCGTATTATTGACAGGTCAATGAAGAAAACAGTTATACAGTGGGCGAGTGTAGGGCGAATAATAAGTGTTTTATTTATGTTTATGGCACTTTATACAAATTCGGTTATTTGGATGATTCTTTTTTTAATTACGTTGCAAATAGCAGCTGCCTTTTATATGCCTGCTCTACAATCTATTATTCCAATGATTGTTAAGGATAAGGATTTAATCACATTAAATGCTTGGCAAATGAATGCTCGAACGATTTCAAGGATTATTGGCACTGCTGCAGCGGGATTCATGCTAAGTTTCTTTGAGCTAAAATGGTTGTACATCATTTCATTTATTGTCTATATAATGATGTTTGTTATTACGAACTTCCTACAATTAGATGAAACGGCAAATCAATCGTCAGCAACTAAAGAAAAGGGCGACTTTAAAGAAGTGTTACCGATGGTGAAGGAGCACCCAGTTGTATTAATGACACTTGTCTTAATGTTAATTCCAACATTATTTTTAGGTTCCTTTAATTTAGTTATTATGAAAATTTCTGAGATGCATCATTCAACGACCATATCAGGATTATTATATACAGTTGAAGGCATAGGTTTTATGTTAGGTGCAGCTAGTTTGAAATTGATTACAGAACGGCTGAACACTAAAACACTACTTTTTATATTAGCATTTATCATCGGTTCGATGGAGCTAATGCTAATATTCTCGGATATTAAATTTTTAGCATTAGTGGCTTTTGGAGTTTTTGGTTTTTCAGTAGGCTGTTTTTTCCCGACGACAATGGTGATTTTTCAAAAGCAAGTGCCAAAAGATTTTCATGGGCGATTTTTCTCATTCCGTAATATGATTGATTCTGTCATCTTTCAGGTCGTCTTATTGTCAACAGGCATGATGCTGGATTTAGTCGGTTTAAGTGGATTGGGGCTTGTTTTTGGTATTATTAGTTTAAGTTTAACCATCACTTTTTTACTATATTCAAAGAAAAAGAATGTTGTTATGCATGCTCATTAAGTATAAATAAAAAAAGAACTGTCAAATCTGTAAACGGTTTTTGACAGTTCTTATTTCTTAATTAAGTCTACATTTTTATTGGTTTTCCGAACGGGAAACCTAATTCTTCAGGTGAGGGATGTCGGGAGTGCCACTATAACTAGAAGGTTTGTGGTGCTTCAAGCATTCGAAAATTCCACTCTTTTTTATATGTATGTTGCAGTTTATAAAAAAACTGATACATTGTGTATATAACGAATATAGACGAACAAACACAACCGTATCATTAATTAACTATCATTTTGTTTTTTGTCTCTAGTACAGAAGAAAGATTTTTCTTCGTGCAGAGGTAGAGGAAAGTAGAAAGAAGGTGTTGCAAGATGCTTGGAAAAGCACAAGAAACTATGGACACATATATTGATTCACCCGAAAAGCTAAAGAACTTATATAAGCGAGTGCTAATCGTTGTTAGTCTCTCACAAGTTTTTGGTGGGGCAGGGCTAGCAGCAGGTATTACGGTAGGGGCACTTTTAGCTCAGCAAATGCTTGGGACAGATGCCTATGCGGGAGTGCCGTCCGCTTTATTTACTTTAGGGTCGGCAGGTGCAGCTTTAATTGTAGGGAAACTATCACAACGTTATGGGCGTCGTACAGGTTTATCGACAGGCTTTTTTGTCGGTGGACTTGGTGCAATCGGAGTTGTGATTGCGGCTCTTACGAATAGTGTCATTTTATTATTTGCATCTCTATTTATCTATGGTGCAGGGACTGCGTCAAATTTACAGGCACGTTATGCAGGGACAGATTTAGCCAATAATAAACAACGAGCAAAGGCTATCAGCACAACAATGGTGATGACAACGTTCGGGGCTGTCGCAGGTCCAAATTTAGTAGAAATTATGGGGAAAGTTGCTCTTTCAATAGGGGTTCCGGCGCTTGCAGGTCCATTTATCTTATCTGCAACAGCATTTATCTTAGCAGGTCTTGTCCTTTTTATTATGTTACGCCCAGATCCATTAGAAATTGCAAAAATGATAGAAGCGGACAGACGAGAGAATGAATATGGGACTAAGTCGGTATCTCTTAGTGAAAAAGCTATCAATAAAAGAGGTCTTACAGTTGGTGCAACGGTTATGGTACTTACACAAATTGTAATGGTTGCAATAATGACGATGACACCTGTACATATGAAACACCATGGTCATGGTTTATCGGAAGTAGGGATTGTTATAGGATTTCATGTAGGTTCTATGTATCTTCCGTCGCTCGTAACAGGCGTTCTTGTTGATAAAATCGGACGAACAGCCATGAGTATTGCTTCAGGAGTGACGTTGTTATTAGCTGGTTTATTAGCGGCATTTGCACCGAGTGATTCTATGGTTCTATTAATCGTAGCTCTTTCTTTACTTGGATTAGGGTGGAACTTTGGCTTAATTAGTGGTACTGCCCAAATAGTTGATTCAACTGAACCTTCCACTCGAGCAAAAACGCAAGGGAAAATTGATGTTTTAGTTGCCCTAGCAGGGGCTTCTGGTGGTGCTCTCTCAGGCATGGTAGTAGCTAATGCAAGCTATGCAACATTATCTTTAGCTGGAGGTCTATTATCTTTAATCCTTATTCCAGTTGTCATTTGGTCAAGAAAAGCTTGAGATAAATTATATGATACTAAAACTTTTAAGGGTTACTAAAATAGTTTCAAAGTAACCAATACAATCTTTTTTAATGATGCAGTGAAATCAAGAATTTAGAGTGAATTTAATTTAAACTTTATAAAAAAACAACTTAATTTAAGGTTCTTTTGTTGGCATTCGATACTCCGAAATGTAAATCAAAAGAACCTTTTTCTCTTAATAACAACAAATAACTATGTAATTAGTTATTTGTTTTATCATTCTGCTTCTGTTTGACTGTCACTCGACCGTATAGTATCATTTTCATTCTACTTGATGTCGAGAAGGGGGAATTGACTTTGTTAATTGAAAGTGTAATAGACCACACATATCTAGCTTTAAAGAGTATTCATCTATAAAAAAGTCGAAAAAGGCTACTCACCAGATGAAAAATACATAGTTACTGTCGGCCAGAATCCCATATATGCCTTTATCTAATTGTCAGCAATTGCGGCAAAGTATTCACTCCCAAAAAATAAATTGTCCACTTCGGCTGAGTTGTTCTTCCTTGAGCAATCTAAAATAGAAATGTTTGGAATCGGAAACATGCAGTGTAGATTCGTTTTCCATAACTATGTTTACTGATGTTCCAAAAGTATCAATGGCGGAGATCTTTTTTTTAGTATTTTTACATATTTATAGTAAAATCACTCAAATTTATCCTGACAAGTTGTTATAATAGTTTTTTAGAAATTTAAGATTTATTAATCTGATATTCTTTTTTGTGATAAATATTATGTAATGAAGTAGAGGTGAACCATAGGTGAAGCAGGTGTTGGTAATTAAGAATGAACGGTCTTTAGCAAAGAAAATCGTAAGCGGTCTAAAGCAAGAAGGCTATTTCATTTTAACAC
Source organism: Lysinibacillus sp. 10T31 (assembly GCF_056394365.1). Classification (NCBI taxonomy): domain Bacteria; kingdom Bacillati; phylum Bacillota; class Bacilli; order Caryophanales; family Bacillaceae; genus Lysinibacillus; species Lysinibacillus sp. 10T31. The sequence goes on along the minus strand of NZ_JBFTHS010000003.1, from coordinate 23,712 downwards.
TTCACAATGAAAACAAAGGTTTAAATATAGTATATGAGCAAGATTGGGATATTATCGTATTGGATTGGGATTCGTTAAGTATATCTGGACCGGAAATTTGCAGACAAATAAGGACTGTTAAAACGACACCAATAATAATTGTGACCGACAATGTGTCCAGCAAGGATTGTATAGCAGGATTACAAGCAGGAGCAGATGATTATATAAGAAAACCATTTGTGAAAGAAGAATTAGTAGCAAGGATAAAAGTTATTTTAAGAAGAGGGGACTCTATCCAGCCAATCGTGACTGATTACTTTCGGTTTAAAGATCTCTTCGTTGATGCATCCAGTAATATTGTGACAAAAGGTGGGGAAAATCTCCCGCTTACTAAGCGCGAGTATGACTTACTTGTATTTTTAATCAAGAATAAAAATACAATATTGAGCCGTGAAATGCTTTTGAATCAGGTTTGGGGATATGACGTAGCAGTCAATCCAAATGTAGTGGATTTATATATTGGGTATTTAAGAAAAAAGCTAAAGTGCGAGAAGAAAGACCGATATATTCAAACAATCCATGGTAGGGGCTATTCAATGATTGAATAGTAAAAATAAGATAATAGGTAAAGTACAATTTGTCACAGTAATCAATCTAACATAATCGAGAAAACACGAGTATAAACAGTTTCATCCTGTTTTGCTCGTTTTTTTGTTCTATTAAATCTGATAATCAAACAGTTTCTGGAAGATATTTTAAAGAGACGGAAACTATAAAAAGAATACTTCACGTATTACTTTTTTGTAGACAATTTATGCTTGAAAGCAACTTTCTTTATAAACTTATATCTTTCACAAGATTTTCACATAATTAAAGACTATACTGATTCACAGAACGACCAAATGAAAATGATTATCAATAGCAATTGGGGTGGTTAGCAATTACTATCCAATTCAATCTATAGACTTCATCGTTTTCAAAATAAATTACATAAGGAGTATATGTATGAAGAAATCTATGTTTTTAAAATTTGTTGGTATTATGGCAGTTTTGACATTGATGTTAGTAGCTTGCTCAAGTAATAAAACTAATCAAGAGTCAAAGTCTAATGAAGATAAAGGAAGCGAAGAGGTTGCTAAGCCTACGACAGTTGAAATCACTGATGCCCATGGAACTGTTACTGTTCCTGTAAACCCAAAGAATGTAGTTGCTTTGGATAATAGAACTTTTGAAACTTTAGCTGATTGGAACATTGACTTAGTAGCTGTTCCAAAGGATGTAATGCCTGCGGATTCACCATATGTAAAGGACGATTCAGTTAAAAATATTGGAAATCACCGCGAACCAAATCTTGAAATTATTGCAGCTGCAAACCCTGAACTTGTAATCGTCGGTCAAAGATTTGCTGGTTATTACGAAGAGATCAAAAAATTAGTGCCAAATGCAGCTGTTATTGATCTTAATGTAGATGTTTCGGAGGAAGCTGCTACGCCTGGGGAAAACTTAGTAAATGGACTTAAAAATTCTACAATTGCTTTAGGAAAAATTTTCGATAAAAATGAAGAAGCTAAACAAGTGGTAGCTGATTTTGACAAAGTTATCGAAGATGCTAAATCTGCTTATAATGGAACAGATAAAGTTATGAGTGTTATCGTTGGTGGTGGGGATATTGGTTTCTCAGCTCCGCATTCTGGACGTGTTTGGGGACCAATGTATGAAATTTTCGGTTGGGCTTCAGCATTAGATGTTGCCGATTCTACTTCAGATCATAAAGGTGATGAAGTTTCTGTTGAAGCTATTGCACAAAGTAATCCTGATTGGCTTTTCGTATTAGATCGTGATGCAGCAATATCTGGTGAAGAGAATTCAGTTCCTGCTCAGGATGTTATTGCTAACGCACCTGCTCTTCAAAAAACAACTGCTGTTTCTAAAAAACATATTGTTTATGCACCAGCAGATACTTACACAAATGAATCAATTCAAACTTATATAGAGTTGTTTGAAAACCTTGCAAATACTTTAGCTAAAGCTAAGTAGTGTAAAGGAGTATAAAATAGTGCTGAAAAATGTAACTTCTAGGGTTGAGATAAATTCTCAACCCCAGTTTTATAACTACAATAAGATATGGACAAAACCTTTTATATTAGCGATTATAGTTGTTATTATTTTAGGCATTATATCACTGTTTACTGGTGTGTATGATATACGTGGACAAGAGGATGGAATGGAGATGTTTTTCATAACTCGTGTTCCGAGAACAGCTGCATTAATGCTTACTGGAGCTGCAATGTCAATGGCAGGACTCGTAATGCAACTGATCACACAGAATCGTTTTGTTGAACCTACTACAACAGGGACTATTGAATGGTCAGGTTTAGGGCTGCTTTTTGTTTATTTATTATTTCCTGCCCCGACTTTAGTACTAAGAATGACTGGTGCAATCATTTTTTCTTTTATAGGAACTATGATTTTCTTTTTATTTTTAAGAAGAGTTAAACTTCGTTCGTCTTTAATTGTCCCGATTATTGGATTGATGCTTGGAGCAGTTATTTCTGCAGTGTCCACTTTTTTAGGACTTCTTTTTCAAAAGACACAAAGTATTGAAACTTGGTTTGTAGGCTCTTTTGCGCCTGTTCAGGTGGGTAGATATGAATATTTATGGCTCATTGTTATCGTTACTTTGTTTATTTTTATTTATGCTAATAGATTGACTTTAGCTGGACTAGGAGAAGATGTCGCAACAAGCCTTGGCGTTAATTACAATAGGATTGTTCTTGTGGGGACTGCCCTTATTTCTCTTGCAGTTGGAATTGTTGCAGCTGTTATTGGAAACTTACCTTTCCTAGGTTTAATTGTCCCAAACATTGTTTCGATGTATAGAGGCGATGATCTTAGGAGTAATTTACCTTGGGTATGTGTGATAGGGATGGGGACTATAACTGCCTGTGACATAATTTCTCGAACAATTATAATGCCTTTTGAAGTACCTGTTTCTTTAATACTGGGAACAGTGGGGTCAGTCGTGTTTATAATTATCTTATTAAGACAAAGAAAACCAAGGAGGCTACGATGAGCACATTGGAATATAGAAATAAAGAAAATGTCGAAATCGATTCTAGCCTTCATAATGAAAATAGATCAGCTAGGGCTTTTCGTTCTAAGAAGGAAGAGAGGCGTTATTGGATCTTGCTGATAACATTGATTGCTTTGGGCATCCTTTCTTCATATGGACTTTTAGTTTATAACAATCCAGTTCCATTTGATTCACCTTCTTTTATCCCAGTTGTTAAGAGAAGGATAGTAGCTCTTGTTGCAATGATTATTGCTGCAGTTTGTCAGAGCTTGTCGACTGTTGCTTTCCAATCGATTACGAATAATAGGATTATAACTCCTTCGCTTTTAGGTTTCGAATCACTTTACTCAACAATTCATACTAGTACAATATTTTTCTTTGGTGCTAGTGCATTGATAAATTTTACTGGGATTGGATCATTTTTATTTCAAGTTGTTGTTATGGTCTTGATGAGTTTGATACTTTATGGATGGTTACTTTCTGGTAAATATGGGAACTTACAACTTATGCTTTTAGTTGGAATTATTATTGGCACTGGGCTAAATTCTGTGTCAACTTTCATGAGAAGACTACTTGCGCCTTCTGAATTTGATATTTTACAGGCAAGATTGTTTGGTTCTGTTAATAATGCAGATTCTGCATATTTTCCTATTGTAATTCCTCTGGTAATAATTGTAGCAATATTACTTCTTGCTCATTCTAAGAATCTAAATATATTGTCACTAGGGAAGGATGTTGCTACTTCTTTTGGAGTTAAATATCAATCTAATGTAATTTATACGCTTGTATTGGTTGCTATTTTGATGTCAATTTCAACAGCTTTGATTGGACCACTTACTTTCTATGGCTTTTTAGTAGCGACTTTGAGCTATCAGGCGGCGTCAACTTATGATCATAGATACATTTTTCCAATGGCTCTTGCTATAGGATTTTTGATAATAACGAGTGCATACTTTTTAATGTATCATGTATTCCATGCTCAAGGTGTAGTTTCAGTTATTATCGAATTATTTGGTGGAATAATATTTTTAACTGTAGTTTTAAGGAAGAGGGCTTTATGATAAAAATTGATAATGTTAAAAAGTTCTATACGGATAAGGTAAAAATAGGACCTTTGGATATTGAAATACCAAAAGCGGGTTTTACTTCTTTAATTGGACCAAATGGCGCTGGAAAGTCTACGACACTTTTGATGATTGGAAGACTTTTGGATATGGAGGAAGGTCAAATTCAGGTGGCAAATATGGATGTTTCAGAAACCAAATCAAAAGACTTATCAAAAATTTTGACTATATTGCGCCAAGAAAATCATTTTGTAACTAGGCTTACTATTAGACAACTAGTTGGATTTGGACGTTTTCCTTATTCAAAGGGAAGATTAACTATAGAGGATGAGGTTATTATTTCTAAATATATCGATTTTTTAGACTTAACTGATTTAGAGAATAGATATTTAGATGAGCTTTCAGGTGGTCAAAGACAAAGGGCATATGTAGCAATGGTTTTATGCCAAGAGACTGAATATGTACTTTTGGACGAACCTCTGAACAACCTTGATGTTGCTCGTTCTGTTCAGATGATGGAGCATTTGAGACGTGCGGCTAATGAATTTGGAAGAACAATTCTGACTGTTATGCATGATATAAATTTTGCAGCCAAATATTCTGATAGAATTTGTGCTATGAAAGATGGACAAATTGCCGCTTTTGGAACAGTAGAAGAGGTTATGGACTCGAAAATTTTGACAGATATTTTTGAAACAAAAATAGAAATTATTGAAGGTCCTTATGGGCCAATCGCTGTTTATTAGTTACAAAATAAAAAAAGAAGAACATCCAAAAAATGAGTATGCCAAAAAAACTAATAGAAAATTAAATTATTACTGTAGCTTGCACAGATCATAACAGCTACTCTAGTTGAAAGTTGCTGTCTGTATTTTACAGGCGGCAGCTTTTTCAAATACCATTGCCCTCTATAATGATTGGAGTATGTCATAACGAGAAATTTAGTGATCTTAATGACCATGGTCAAGAAATACTCAATCTATTTGATACAATTAAACCTAAACTAAATGAAGTTCTTGAGTTAGTTGAAGAAATAAAATTTGAAATGCTAAAGAGGACTATTCTTGAAAATCAAGATAAACTAGTTGTTGACCATTTTTTGTAAATTAAATTATGTCTGAAATAAAACAAAACATAACATAAAGACAGTACGAAAAGCATTAAAAGAGGGAATTGAATTAAAATCAATATTATTTGGTCTAGAAAAGCTTGAGATAAATTATATGATCTAATTTTTAATGGTTACTAAAATAGTTTCAAAGTAACAAATACAATCTTAGAGTGAATTTAAATAAAACTTTATAAAAAAACAACTTAATTTAAGGTTTTTTTGTTGGCATTCCGTACTCCGAAATGTATATCAAAAGAACCTTTTCCTCTTACTAACAAAGCAGTGTTGTTGAAAAAGGTAAATGAAAATTTTTTATTGTAGAATATGCTTTTACAATAATCAAAATAATTTATCGATGTTAGGAACCATATTGACAATCAATTATTTTTTTATTATTATTTTAAAAGCCGTTAAGAAATCAATAATATTTCGTATAACCCCAATAATATGGTTTGGGGGTCTCTACCAGGAACCGAAATTCCTGATTACGAAGAAAGTACAAAACTTGTATTTTCTTTGTAGTCAGGAATTTTTTTGTATTTTAATCTAAAAATTTACTTCAGGAGGTCAAAAATGAACTTTTTAGCATTACCCAAAATTGAACTTCACTGTCATTTGGATGGAAGCTTAAGAGCTGAAACTATTATCGATATTGCACAAAAGGAAGGGATTCAGCTACCTTCTTTTGATAAGGATGAACTGCAAAAGGAGCTGATTGCTCCGTTAGAATGTGAATCTCTTGATGAGTATTTAAAAAGATTTTCTCTTCCTAATTTGGTCATGCAGTCCAAAGAGAACTTAAGAAGAATTACTTTCGAGCTATTTGAGGATGCAACAAGAGAAAATGTGAAATATTTAGAAGTCAGATTTGCCCCGTTACTTCACACATTACAAGGTCTTGGTGTTGAAGAAGTTATTCAATCTGTTATAGAGGGGATGAGGGACGCTGAAAATCGTTACGAAATAAAGGGAAATATAATCCTGTCTTGTATGAGGACGATGTCTGCAGAAAGTGCATTTGAGGTGGTAGAAAAGGGGAAACAGTTCCTTGGAAAAGGTGTGGTGGCAATTGACCTATGTGCATCCGAAGAAGAAGGCTTTTGTGAAAAATTCATAGATCCAATCGCATTAGCCAAAAAATATGGTTACAGAGTCACTATTCATGCCGGTGAAACGGGAATTGGTAAAAACGTTCTAGAGGCTGTTGAAATGTTAGGTGCTGAAAGAATAGGACATGGAGTATTTATTAAAGACTGTGCCGAGGCTTATAAGATTGTGAAAGAAAGACAGATAGTGCTTGAAATGTGTCCAACAAGTAATGTCCAAACGAAAGCTGTACATCATTATTCTGAACATCCGATTTATAAGTTTCATAAAGATGGAATAAAAGTGACATTTAATACGGATAACAGAACAGTATCAGATACTACAATGGCAAAAGAAATCCATTTAGTTAACAATGAATTTAATCTAAGTGAAGAAGATTATCGGCAAATTTATATAAATAGTGTAGAATCATCCTTTGCTGACCAAGAAACTAAAGAATGGTGCTTGGCGCAATACTAAAGAAAATTAGATTTAGCCAACAAAAACAAGAAAACAATACTTGTACTTGAACATATTTTTAACTAACATAAAACTTAACTTGTCAGCCAAGACGGTAACAAAACAAATGACCAGGTGCTCATTAAAAGAGAGTACCTGGTTTTTTGTGCCTACTCATCAAAGTTAAACGTTTTGATTAAGCTAAAAAACTACACTCCAAATAGAATGTAGTTTCAGTGTTTATTATTTTATTTTTACTTCATTAAAATAGAAATCATACAATTGATTGATGGAACCACTTGACAACAAAGGGACAGCTTTTTCAATTTTATTTCTTTCCCAATCAAACCAACGTAATTCTAATAATTTATCTATTTCTGAATCTGAAAAACGTTTTCTTATTTCTTTTGCAGGGTTTCCGCCGACAATAGTATAAGGAGGAACATCTTTTAAAACAACAGATCCTGCTGCAACAATCGCACCTTCACCAACAGTAACCCCATGCATTATCATAGCATTCATACCAATCCAAGCATCACTTTTAATAACAGTATATCCCTTAGGTTCATAAGAGCGTTCGATTTGTTCTGTAAATGGGTATACCGTTATCCATTCAGAATGGTGATTATAATTACCACCCATTAAAATGATCACACCGCTTGCGATACAAACATAGTTTCCAATAATTAATCTATCCAAATGCCAACCAAAATCATTAATAGGATTAATTTTAAAAAAACACTTGGGGCTGTCACAGGTCCAAATATAGTAAAAACTATGGGGAAAGTTGCTCTTTTAATTGGCGTCGTAACTGGTTAGTTGAAGAAGGAAATAGTTGGGTTTTCATCGAAATATAATGTATTAAGCTAGATGGGAGTGCTTACAATGATTAAATTCTTTGAATACAACTGGCAGGTAAGAGATGAATGGTTTAACTGGTGCAATCAACTGACAATTGAAGAGTTGTTAAAAGATCGCAGGGGTGGAGTAGGAAATATATTATATACACTTTTTCACATAATTGATGTGGAATATAGTTGGATTCGTGGTATTCGAGGCAAAGAAGATATAGTATTTCAGTTTGCTGATTATCATACACTTGAGAAGCTTAAATCACTTTCAGATAAAACACGAAATGAAATAGCTGAATTTATAAAAACAAATGTAGGAGGTTTAAAAGAAAAATTAGTCAGTGTTTCCTGGGATGAAAATAAATACACTGTTGATGAAATATTACACCATATTATTACTCATGAAATTCACCACATAGGTCAACTTTCTGTTTGGGCGAGAGAATTAGAACTAAGCCCTGTACCTGCTAACTTTATTGGAAGAGAGTTAACGAGAGGGGCTATTAATGAAAATGAATGAAAAAACATATCTAAGAATAGAAGAGATTATTTCATTACCAACCTTATCAGATATAAACATAAGTGATGATGGCAAAAAAGTAACATTTGTCAAGAAGACAGCTAACTGGAAAGACAATACATATAGGAATCATGTATGGATATATGAAAAAGATAAGGGGCAGTGTTACCCATTAACAACTAGTGATATAGATAGTACATATCCATTATGGTCTCCAGATTCTAGAAATATCGCCTACCTTAGCCCAGTTGGTGAGGGGGATAATAAGAAAAATCAGATCTTTGTTAAGTCAATAGATGGTTATAATGGGGTTCAAATTACTGATGAGAAAGAAGGGGTTAGTAAATTCAAATGGGAGCCAACTGGAAAGGGTTTGTATTATGTTGCACAGTCAAAAGAGTCTGAAGCGATAAAGAAACGTAAGGAACTATATGGAGATTTCCAACATATAGGTAAGGAATACCAAAATAATTGTTTATATTACATTGAAATAGAAAAAGTGATACAAAACGATAAATATGAATACGAAAATAGCGTTGTTTATCAATTAACTGATGGTCAGGATTTTCATGTCCATGAATTTGATATTTCAAATTGTGGGAAAAAGGTTGTATTAATGGCTACTCCAAGTTCAAATATGGGAGATTATATTAATGGAGATCTATACATATTAGATATTAAAGCTGGAGAGCTACAAAAGATGAATATTAATAAGTTGTTGGGAGGGAGCGTTTGTTTTTCTCCTGAAGGCAGCAAAATATGTTACTCAGCAAGCATAATGGAGAAAGATTACTATAAGGCTCATATACAAGACAGTACACTAGAGATATTTGATATTAATAATGGAGAGCTAATTCAACCTTTAACAGATTTTGATAGTACGGTTATTCCATTACGGTGGACAGCTAAAGGAATTTTAATTAGATGGCAGAATAAAACTAATTATCTAATTGGGTTGTTATCTGAAAATGGCACTGTGGAAATGTTAAGCGATAAAGTAAATAGCTTTATAATGGATGCTTCTATAACAAGAGATGGAAATCATATATCCTATAATAAGGCTTTAACAAATGAAACCTTTGAAATCTATTTAGACGATAAAAAAATAACGAATGAAAATAGCTTTTTCAAAGGAAAGCTTAAAAGTAACAGGGAAATAATCTCATGGAAAAGTAGTGATGGGCTTGAAATAGAGGGAGTTTTATCAACTCCAGTAGAGTTTGACGCAAATAATAAATATCCCTTATTAGTGGTAATCCATGGTGGTCCAGCTTGGGCATCATTTCCAATATTTTCAGACTGTTTTAATGGGAAATATCCTATTGAACAGTTTATCGAAAAAGGCTTTATCGTTCTAGAACCAAACTACAGGGGAAGCTCTGGTTACGGTAATGAATTTTTAAAAGCAAACTATAGAAAGCTGGGAATTGCAGACTACGATGATGTTATATCTGGAGTGGATAAACTAGTTGATAAAGGGATTGTAGATAAAGATAGAGTAGGGGTTATGGGATGGAGCAACGGTGGATATATATCAGCTTTCTGTTCTACATTTAGTAGTAGATTTAAAGCTATTTCAGTTGGAGGTGGAATTACTAATTGGAGTACCCATTATGTAAATACAGATATACCTTACTTCATTAGGATGTATTTAGGAAATGATCCATGGAATGATCCAGAAATATATACTAAAACATCGCCAATGACATATATTAAATCAGCCTGTACTCCCACTTTAATCCAACATGGCGAAAAAGATGCAAGAATCCCAACACCACATGCATATGAGCTATATCAAGGATTAAAGGATATGGAAGTTGATACAGAATTAATTATATTTAAAGGAATGGCATATAGTTCTGACCAGCCAGGAATTAATTTGGCTATAATGAAGCAGAATTTGATGTGGTTTTCACACTATATTCTTGGAGAAAGTATGAAAGATTTTAGGGTTTAATGATTAAAAACAGTAAACCAGGTACTCGATATTGAGTACCTGATTTTTTTATCACATTGTAATTATAGAGTTATTGTTAAATGTATGTTTTAAAAAGATTCCTTTATATGCATTGATGCACCGAATATACGAAACTCAACAGGCTAAAGACTACCTGTCAGGCAGAGGAAGATTTTATTTTTATTTATTATATGGTAACTAAACAAGAACACTTGGAATAGTTTCGGAGTAACCAATGTAATCTTTTTTATTAAAAACAATTCATGAAATTAAAGAAAAGCCAACATTTTTAAACGCCTTACAAAAAATCCAGACTATTGAAAATTAGAATGATTCCAACAATACACATTATCCAAGAAAGGGCTGACCCTGTATTATTAGCTATTTTTACCCGAAGTTTCTTAAGAGGTTTTTGCATCCTCCGACCAAACAGGAGATAAAGGAGAAACAGTAAGAGGGAAGGCATCACCATGATAAAATTATATCCAGCTAAAATAGAAGACCATTCCATCCATGATAGATTAGAAGTAGCCATTATTCCAATTGCTGCAAAATAAGGGAATGCCATACCTACTTCGATTAATGAAGTAGTGAATCCCAGAGCCACAATTGAAAGAATGCTTTTTGATTTTGGAGAAGGCAGGTTTGAATTATTCTTTGTTGGAACATAAAAACTTGCGATGAACAAAATTGCTCCAATAATAAAGACTATCCAGCTTACAATTCGATTTTGAAATACGCCAGAAATAATCTCAAGCAAAAAACCTAATCCTAACATGAGTGAAACTCCAACAGCAAAATAAAATCCTGCAACCGTCAATAAATAAATCAATAAACGATTTGTAAGTTTTTCTCTATCTGTTAAAAGTAGACACACCGTTACCCCTAATGTGGCAGGGCTTAATGTATCCAGTATAGCCAAACCACCTATCAGGAGAAGTAGTTCTATACTCACCATTCTTTCCCCCTTACTCCTGTTGAGGATTATTCTTTTCAGCCATAAAAACTACATATGCCTCGTTCAACAACTCAAGTACATCCTGATCAATCGGATATAATCCCAGTTTCTCTGACTGCTTTTGTGACATCCTTATTTCCCATAGCTTATCTAAAAATTCATCCTCACCATCAAATTCCTCTAAACGCTTTTCATCCATTCTTCTAATAATATTTCGAACTTTGGTTGATTTTGGACCGTCCTTAATATAACGCTTTAACTGACCTATCAGAGCAATCCATTCCAGTGAATCAGAACTGTCACTTGTCATATTGGGAACCTTTTTCCATAGCTTTATTTCTCTTTCTTTAAATAAAGATTCTCTATAATTTTGCTGTATTTCTTTATCTTTACTGGACAATTGCATGATCTTCTGAATCGCAACCCAGTTTTCTTCACCTTCTATAGCAATTCCATGTATCAATTCCCGTAAGGATTGCTCTATTTTCTTTAAATTTTCCTGTTCTTTTATGACAAAAGATAATTGACTCTTTAGACTATCCGACCAATCCCACTCACTGGAAGCGAGCATGCTCTGAATCTCATTTAAGCGAAATCCAATCTTTTTTAAAAATTGAATCTGCTGTAGTTTTTTTATTTCATTATTCGTATATAAACGATGACCACCTTCTGTTTTGGATGGTGGTTTTAATAATCCGATTTTATCGTAGTGACGTAGTGTTCTTACTGTAACACCTGTCAGCTCTGCCACTTTGTTAATGTGTATCAACTGATAAACCTACCTTCCTGTACGTTAATACGTTATCGTTAACAACTGTTGTATTCATTCCACTTTTATTCTTCTTTACTAAAAAGTGTTTTAAGTAAGTAACCTGTCCCCAAGCCAATTAGTACACCAGGAAATGCATGATCCAGAGCCAGTCCAACACCTGCACCTATAATGACACATCCATAAATAATTATATCTCCTTGCTTCATCTAATCCTCCTTATTTTTCTAATTTATTTAGATATTGCAAAAAAGTAGTTACTTAACAGTATACAAAATGACGTAACGTAAGCTTCAAGGATTTTTTAGACTTTTATTAATTAATTTATAGAAACCTTGAAACTGACGAGGGGTCAACTTCTATAATGGAATCCAAAGAGAGGAGTGGTGAAAATGAAGAAATACTATATGGTTATGTCGGTTATTCTTACTATTGTGTTTTTAAGAGCCTGTTCGGGAGGGGAGGAAAGAGAAGACATTTCAAATGGCTTCCCTTAAAGATATAGATAGCATTTATATAGAGAATGGAAGCACCAATATAGATGTAGTATCAGCGGAAATAGAAGAATTGGAAGCATACTTACTTTTATACGACAATGGTCCGGGAATTGTAATGGAAAAAGGGCAACAAAAATTAACGATTCGATTAAAAAATGATATAAGCCGTCTGTTTAAAATCGACCGAATGCCTCATTTGGAAGTTCGAGTTCCAACTGAATTCAAAGGGGAAATCATTGTGAGAGCTCTTCTGGTAATGTCGTTGGTAAGGATCTGCAAACGCACGATCTCCAAGTTAATGGTAGCAGTGGTAACGTAAAACTTGACTTCCTTGACTTTCATAGCGAGGTTCACGTTACGACAACAAGTGGAAATGTGGACATTTCATTGAATGAGGTTAAACCTGATGCCACGCTCCTTCTCAAATCCAACAGCGGAAGACGTTCAGTCGGCATTGTATTAAATGATAAACAACAAAGTAAAAAAGAAACAAAAGGAACGTCTGGGACCGGGGATTATGAAGTGCAGCTGGAAACCTCTTCAGGAAATATATTATTGAAATAAATACTGATACTACTTCAAAGTTAATGCATAGATAAATAACATGAGACCTTCGAATAAAGTGCATTTTGTAGAGGACACTATAAGTGTAAGTGAGAAATTAAATGAAATTGGTTTGACCGAGCTCTGAATGAGAAAGCCCATGCAGGTGTAGCCCGTCTTTAAACTTAGGATGAAAGTGAGGTCAGACAAGAGGTAGCTTTGACTTATCTTAATTGTCTTAAAGGGAGTTATACCCCATGTATAGACAAGTAAAAGTCTTTAAAACACGCTCGTTCATTGAAAATTGGATATTGTATAAAGTTCGATAGCCTAATTCATGCTATCGGTAAAACAATATGAATTAAAAATGTCTGCAAATGGTGGAAGCAGGCTATCCCGAAGCTAATGAGTATGTAAAAAAAGATTACAACTATAAAAAAATAAAAAATAATAATACTTTACGGCGAGTTCGTTAAGGATAGGCATTACAAAAATTTCATTTTATCCATACTGAATTAAACAGAAAAATTAATATTCTTCGGGTAGATATAGGGATGATGAGTAAAATAGAAAAAAACCGGCAATAAAAGGATGCCGGTTGAGGATGATAATTTGACTTATTTTGTACCGTTTTCGTTTCCATATTGACCAGAAGCTTGTTTTTTGTTAGCTTCTGCTTGTTGGATTTGTTGTTTAATTTGATTAACATCAGTCTCATTCCCGAATTCTTGGTTCATCGAGTTCATTGCATTTGGGGTTTTTTTGTTAAAGTTTTGGTTGTTGTTATTCATGGATTTCACCTCCTGAAATTAGTCTGTACAGAAGATGATTTATTATCCGTAGATTAGTTTTAATAATGAAGTAGTATTCACCAAGCATTATTTAATAGCGGTATCATCTTTGATTGATATATAACTTTCAACCATTTTGGACTTCTGCGAAAAAAATAAGTTAGGGCAGAGTTACTATCAGCTGGCCTAAACTGAAATCATGTTTATTAAGAAAATCATTTTATGAGTTCATTATCCTTTAGATGTTCTTGTAGGTGCATTTATTGGTCTTGCTTCTGCAGTAATAATTTACTTTACAGTTTCAAAATTAACATTAATAACAACCGTAATTACTAAATATGAATCCATTGAAAAAGTAATCATTAGTAAATTTCATGAAGCTAAAAAATCTAAAGTTTAAATATGATTAACACAAAGGGGGACAATGAGTTGTATTTAAAAGTATGTACTTGAACAAGTAAAGATCATAAGGAGAACTATAAACTAAATCGCATAAAGTGTGGCTTTTTATTATGTCTTGGGAGGTTGAGAATGATAGTGAAAGAGGAAATATTAAAGGGTCACCGGAGGATTGTGACCCTTAGTACCGATTTGAAGGTGAAGGGTTTAATTAGTATTACCTTACAATAGTTATGAGCATTAGAGGCGGTGTTAGGTATTAATAACCTTTAGTCATGAAAGTAGCGCCTACAATAATTAAAAGAATGAATAGAACAACAATTAGCGCAAATGCTGAACCTGTACCACTACCATAGTATTCTGACATAGTAATTTCCCTCCTTCCTATAATTTTATAATATGTAAAGTTTTCAAAAGGGATTGCGATATTTATCTACTTACTAAATATAATTTAAAAAATAATTTTTACCAATCACAAATAGCGAGAAAAATGTGTAAAGCTTATTTAGAATTAATTCACCTTATTTAAGGGTCACTTTTACAAGAGTGACATTTTTATCATTAAAATATTTTAACAAATGCTCCTAAGATTAATACAAGAAAGTTGCGCCAATAATAATTAAAAGAATAAATAGAGCGACAATTAGAACGAATGTTGTGCCACCAGAACCGCCGCCGCAATATCAATTGTTATTGTAATTACCCATATTACCGTAGTATCCCATGAAATTTCCCACCTTTCTATTGTATGTACAGTTTAGAAAGCTAAGGAGGTATTCTTCCTATTGGAAAAGTTTATAGAATTAGGATGGGGTTGTTTTTTGTATAGTGAGCAGACTAAAAAATTCAAAAGATAATAGGTTGAAAATAATGTTAATTAAAGGTCGTATCCAATCGGGTATGGCCTTTTATTATGTAATATAGGACACCATTTCAACAGTACGAATAAAATATCATGACGTGTATGATAATCCTTCATAACTATATGACCTTTTACTTCAATCTAGATAGACTATAACTTGAAGAAAAAAATGTATTTAGAGAACGATTTTTGTGACTAAGCATATCTAACCTAACGAAAAAGGTACGTGCTGATACTAATTTACTAGTATATCGATTATTAATTTAGATATTCATAATTATTAAATATAAATACCGATAAATATAATAGCATATTTTTAATAGTTTTTACATTTCTAATTGACAATGATAATCATTCTCTTTTATATTATTGACTACATTCATCATTTCATATTACTTTTGGAAAGAAGGCATTTTTATTAAAACACGTAAAATCATCTCAAAAATTCATTTATGGCTTAGTATGTTAGCAGGGGTTTTTATAGTACTCATTGGCTTAACAGGAAGTTTGCTAGTGTTTGAACCTGAACTAAACAGCATGTTGCATCCTAATCTGTATAAAGTAACGGAAGGTGAAAAAGTTACTTACCAGCAAGCATTGCGGGTTGTATCAGAAGCACATCCAAAAGGTCAAATTGATCGTGTATACACTCCAAGTGAACCTAACGCTCGAGGAGTTTACTTATTTCGCCTTAAAGAAGGAGAAGAACAACTAAAAGTATTTGTAGATCCAGGAACAGGATACATAAACGGAACATTAGGGGAAAAAGCATTATTCAACCTAATAACGGAGTTTCATGAAAAGTTGCTGTTAAAAGATTTCAATGGTGAGAAAATCATCGGTATGATTGGATTTATTTTCTTCTTCATTACATTATCAGGATTATATTTATGGTGGCCAGGGATTAAAAAATGGGCACGTGGGTTTATTTTAAGACGTAATGCCAACCCTTATGTACGGCAATATGATCTACATAAAGTCATTGGTGGAGTTTCCATTCCGTTTTTATTGGTTGTTTCATTAACAGGAGCACTTTTTGCGTATGATGAAATGATTTTTGGTTGGTTTGGTGCAAAAGCAAAGGTGATGCCTCCAGAAGAGCAGCTTATCTCAAAAGCCCTTCCCGGTGGTAAGCTACCACTTGATGAATTGTTCAGTAGTGCTGAAAAAGAAGTACCACAGGGAACACTTATGCAAGTTAGAATGCCCAAAAAGGTGGAAAGAGGAAACCCAGAAGGTGCAGTGGAATTTCGTATCAGCAATTCATTTGATCCAGGCAATGGAAATGTAAAAGTATGGTTAGATCAGTATAGCGGAAAAGTAGTGGGCAAGCTAGATCCACATGTTAATAGTGGGCTTATGTATCAAACATGGCACCTCCCATTACATACCGGTAGTTTTGGTGGTTTATTTACTAAAATTTTGTATGCTATCGGTGGTCTTACTCCATCTATACTGATGTTCACTGGAATCTATATGTGGTGGTATAAGAAAAAGAAAAAGAACAAACGGAAACAGAAAATCGACAGAGCTGTAGTATAAACACATGGCGACAATGTGAAATCCCTTGTAACCTACCTGTATTTGTTAGATATGTGGAAGAGCAACAAGATGTAAAATTAAACTATTAACATAGCGATTATTAATGGTTATCATTTGATGAAACGATAGAAATAGTTCTATAACTTGGAATGATGAAGTTCTTATGACTATCGAAAAACATTTTGTAATGAGAAACCTCCAGAAATTAAAGTTACCTAACTGGATACTTTAGGTGTTACACAATAATAGAATGATTGAAAGGCTTAGGAGATCTCCCTAGGCCTTTTGAAATGTTTCAATGAAAGAAAAGTTACAGGCAACAGACAGCCCCAAACGCCACATCAGTAAAATTTTATTTCTATATGTAAAAGCGTAACTAAACAACAACCATTGGTGCTGTTGTAGGTCCATATATCAGAGCGAATTTTGTCCTCTTTAAAGAAACGTTATGAATATAGTATGGGTTATTTATTTATTCAAAAAGATTCCTTTGTTGGCGCTAGGTACACCAAGTACTGGCGGATATGTACGTAACAGGAAAGTGACTACCTATCCGCACCGGAAGATTTAATTATTTCATTTCATTTCATTTCATTAGATGGCATCACAGTAATTGTTAAGGCTATAGTAGTTAAAATTGAAAATTAGATTATACTATATTTACTATATATGTACTCTTTAACAAGCTGAACACGAAACTAAACTACTATATTTGCACAAAGTATTTTTGTGGTATAATTACCTAAAAAAGGAGTGGTGTTTTTGGGAATTCGAAATTATTTTAAAGTAATAAAAATTCTAGTATGTTTATCTGTTAGTTTATGCATCATTAATTACCCGATTATTTCCTTTGCTGCAACACTTGATACTAATGCAGCTGGTGAAAAAAGCAACTCTAATGACATTGATACTGGTATAGCAAACTTGAACTACAATAACAGCGAAGTTTTAGCAGTGAATGGTGACAAGGTTGATAGTTTTGTCCCAAAAGAAGGTATTAACTCAAATGATAAATTTATAGTGGTTGAACGTAACAAAAAATCACTTACAACTTCACCTGTAGATGTTTCAATTATCGATTCTATGGCGCATCGTACATATCCAGGAGCATTACAACTTGCCAACAAAGCTTTTGTAGACAATCAACCTAGTTTATTGGTGGCAAAAAGAAAACCGCTAAATATTAGCATAGATTTACCTGGTATGAAAAGGGAAAATACTATCACTGTGGATAATCCAACATATGGTAATGTGTCTGGGGCAGTGGATGAGTTAGTTTCTACTTGGAGTGAAAAATATTCAACAACCCATACTTTACCCGCAAGACTACAATATTCAGAATCTATGGTTTATAGCAAATCTCAAATAGCAAGCGCTCTGAATGTTAACGCCCAAGTTCTTGATAATTCACTGGGAATTGACTTTAATGCAATTGCGAATGGAGAGAAAAAAGTGATGGTTGCGGCATATAAACAAATATTTTATACCGTAAGTGCAGAACTACCTAACAATCCATCAGACCTTTTTGATGATAGTGTTTCTTTTGAAGAGTTAACTCGTAAAGGGGTAAGTAATAATGCTCCTCCCGTTATGGTATCAAATGTAGCGTATGGCAGAACAATTTATGTGAAATTAGAAACAAGCTCTAAGAGTAAGGATGTACAAGCTGCTTTTAAAGCCTTACTGAAGGATGTCAATACTAATGTAGAAACTAGTGGACAGTACAAAGATATTTTTGAAGAAAGTTCCTTTACTGCTGTAGTATTAGGTGGAGATTCACAAAAGCATAATCAAGTTGTCTCAAAAGACTTTAATGATATTAGAAAGATAATTCAGGATAATGCAGAATTTAGTCTTAAAAATCCAGCATACCCACTATCATATACAAGTGTTTTCTTAAAGGATAATTCAATTGCTGCTGTTCATAACAATACAGATTATATCGAGACGACAACTACAGAATATTCTAAAGGCAAAATCATCCTTGATCATTATGGTGCATATGTTGCTCAATTTGAAATAGCTTGGGATGAATTTTCATATGATGAAAACGGGAAAGAAGTACTAACCCATAAAACTTGGGATGGAAGCTGGAAAGACAAAACAGCTCATTTCTCTACAGTAATTCCACTTCCACCTAATTCAAAAAATATAAGAATTTATGCAAGAGAATGTACAGGTCTTGCATGGGAATGGTGGAGAACAGTTATCGATGAATACAATGTTCCATTATCTAATGAAATAAAAGTTTCAATTGGAGGAACTACATTATACCCAACAGGTAGTATTAATTAGGTTTAAACTTCCACACGAAAAAAAAACGGCTGAGGCTCTTGTACACAAGAACTTCCGCCGTTTTTTTTTTCTTCAAACAACTAGCAGGATTTATGAACGCCAATGACTCCAGCACGTGCGATGCCACCATAATGGCGACATTAAAATGCAGTCCAACTCTACTGAGAACGGACTGTCTGATAGTATCTTCACTATTTAATTTTTAATGATTGTTATTTATAGCCTTCGGCGGATGTCACTGAATCGGAAAGGAGTTAATAATGGATGTTAGTCTAAAATCATCGCATCCATGCGATAACGGCTAACTGATGCATCAAGCAGGTCTAAGCACAAAGCCGATTCCGGACGCAATTATGACGACATATTGTTTGAAAATAAGAAAATTGCCACTAAACCTATTACTATAATCATTAACATATTTTTAAAAGAATCTTTAATACATATTTGTGCCAAAACTCCACCGATAGCTGTACATATAATTAGAAGCGCACCACTGCAACCCAACTTGCAACCCAACTTGCATCCCAATAACCGATAATTAGAGCGACTGCGGAAATGAGTTCAATGATACCTATGTCTATTCGAAACCATGCATTTGCCATTTATGGACTTATTATCAAAAGATTTACTCCGGGATTTGTTTAACCTTCAATGGTCAATAACACTTGTTTAAATTTATTGAAACTAAAACTTACAAAATTATAAGTTTCATGTCACAAAATTATATTGTTAAAACTAAAATTGTGTTTTAGAATTGCTATTGTTGAAAAAAACTCATATGCTGAGGGTTTTTATGAAAGGTGATTCACAAAAATAGGAAGATATGTACTGACTGTCTTCAATTATATTTAACAACTTGACAGAAGTCTATATGGAGAGTAGTATACAATAGCTACGAAAAAGCTACTGTGAAATAACATATTTTCAAATGCAATATATACTTATTAGCTAAGTTAATATATATCTAGAATTAAATTTAAGTAAGTAAAAGAGGTGCAAAAATGAAAAAATTATTAAGTAAAAAAGATAACCTATTAAACAACTTTTTAGGAATATATTTATTAGCTGTTTTAATGTTATGGATTAAAACATACATCACTCAAACAACACAATTTAAACTAGGAGTAGAAGGATTCCTTCAACATTTCCTTTTACTAATAAATCCACTAGGTTCAGCAATGCTGTTTCTAGGAATATCATTTTTATTTAGAGGAAAGAGAAAATATACATCACTAGTTGTAGTTTACACTCTGATGTCTATTCTTTTATATGCCAATGTTGTATATTACCGATTTTTTAGTGATTTCATTACATTACCTACAGTTACCCAAACACAGAACTTCGGAGATTTAGGTGGTAGTGTTCTTACTTTACTAAAACCTATTGATTTATTGTTCTTTGTGGATGTATTTGTAATGTTTTACTTACGATTCTCTAAAAAAATACAAAAAGATAGTAATCGTTTTGGATATAAAAAAGCAACGGCAATCATTACTTTTGCATTAGCAATATCAATCCTAAATTTAGGACTAGCTGAAGCTGATCGTCCGCAACTTTTATCTCGAGGTTTTGATAGAAACTATATTGTGAAATATCTAGGAATGTATAACTACACGATTTATGATTCAGTAGAAACGATGAAAGCATCTTCACAGCGAGCTTTGGCAGATAGTAGTGATATTACAGAAGTGTTGAACTATACAAAATCTAACTACGCCAAACCTAATGCAGAATATTTTGGTAAAGCAAAAGGGATGAACGTCATCTATTTACATTTAGAATCATTCCAAAACTTCCTTATCAACTATAAATTAAACGGTGAAGAAGTTACACCATTTTTAAATTCATTAACAAAAGATAAGAATACATTGTATTTTGATAATTTCTTCCATCAAACAGGTCAAGGTAAAACTTCTGATGCAGAATTTATGCTGGAAAATTCTTTATTTGGGTTACCACAAGGATCTGCTTATATTACAAAAGCACAAAACACGTACCAAGCAGCGCCTAGTATTTTAAAAGATTATGGTTATACATCGGCGGTATTCCATGGTAATAACGGAAGCTTCTGGAATCGAAATGAGATTTATAAATCATTTGGATTCGATCACTTCTTTGATGCTAGTTATTTTGACACGGGCTCTTCAGAAAACATGGCTGAATATGGTTTGTTAGATAAACCATTCTTTAAACAATCTGAAAGTATGTTAAGTTCGTTACCACAACCTTTTTATACGAAATTGATTACAGTAGGGAACCATTTTCCATATAAAATGGATCAAAGCTTAGTTACAATTGATAAAGCTAATACTGGAGATTCAAGTGTAGATAATTATTTCCAAACAGCACGTTATGCAGATGAAGGGATCAAACAAGTATTTGACCAATTAAAAGAATCAGGATTATATGATAATTCGATGATCGTTCTTTATGGTGACCATTACGGTATTTCAGATAATCATAATGCTGCGATGGAACAAGTCATTGGAAAAGAAATTACACCGTATGAAAATGCTAGTTTGCAACGCGTACCATTATTTATACATGTTCCAGGAATGGAAGGTGGAACTAACCATACTTATGGTGGCCAAACAGACCTTCTTCCAACGTTATTACATTTACTAGGAATTGATACGCAACAATTTGTTCAATTTGGTTCCGACTTATTATCAAAAGACCATGATGAAGTTGTACCATTTAGAAATGGCGGTTTTGTCAGTCCTACTATTTATTCGGTGAATGGGAAATTTTATGATAATAAAACAGGCTTACTACTAGATGATGATAATCAATTAGAGTATGCGAAAACTCTTAAAAATAATGTAGATCGTAAATTAGAATTATCTGATAAAGTCGTGAATGGTGACTTATTGAGATTCTATACGCCAAAAGATTTTACTCCAGTTGATCGTTCTAAGTATAATTACTCGAAAGATGCGAATGTAGAATCTAATTAATTGCTGCAATTTGCTGGGCAATTCAAGAAAATGTGTTTGATATCAAAGAGTTGGTATCTTACCGTTATCTTGAATTGTCTTTTTATATGTTATATTGATTTTTTAATTTCTTTCAGCAAATGTCTTTTGTAACGTAAGTGAAAACGGCAGTTACAGAAATCTCCCACCTCTATAGGTGGTGAGTTGAATGCGAATTTAAGTTATTTTTCAGCTGGTGTACAAACATCCACTGAAATAGGGGAACTCAATCTAAGAACGCCACGAAATTAGAAAATTGCACATCACAAAAGCACGAGAAATCAACGTTTCTAAAGTTGATTTCTCGTGCTTTTTAAGGTTTTAACCAGTTTTRTCCCAGCCTCTTTCTTACGATTAGTCAACCTTATTTAAAGAATAATTTATATTTTTATGAGTGTGAAGTGGTGAGGGATATCCCTCACCACTTCACACTCATTTTTAGATACGCCAAAAAGACCTGACGATTTTTATTTTTTTCGAAAGGTCATTATGATATAGTTCTATGTAGGTGATTACGATTTTTGAGCTGGTAGTGCGGACTCATAATCGTAAAGAATGCCATGCGTCAGTAACTGAAATGTCACTTTCAGAAACTTATTGATGCAGGCGATGATCGCAACCTTATGAGGCTTCCTCTGAGGTTGCTTTTTTAATTTGTAGTAATAGTCCACAAAATGATTCGATTTTCCTTTAGCCATAAGCATGGCGCACACCATAAAATATAAAATCTTCCGTAAATGTTTGTTTCCTCGTTTATTAATCCTGTCTCGATATTGCGTATTCCCAGACTGGTACCGCATAATATCAATGCCTGCGTAAGCATTCAGTTGTTTCGCATTTTGAAAGCGGCGGATGTCACCAATCTCTCCAATTAATCGGCACGCCGTTGAATCGCCAATCCCAGGAATCGAACGAAATACTAGATATTCTTTTCTTCCTTCCGACAATTCCACCATCTGTTTCACAAGCGCATCTTTCTTCTCTAGTAAATCCGCAATGCGAGCTGCGTAATCTCGTGCTTGATCACAACGAATATCTGTGGGTTTAATCGCTGGGTAACTATTTTCAGCTGCTTCTAATAATGTAATAGCTTTAGCCTCCGCACGCATTAGCGATAGTTTTTTTCGCGTATTGCCCTTTAAACGATTTTTAATAATCGTTTTTGAATGGGCCTGTAAAAGTGTTGGGTGCGGATATAGTTGTACAATATTTAAAAATAGTGCTGAACTCGGTGTAACCAGTTTTTCTAATTCTGGAAAACTCAACTGTAAAATGGCATGCATTCTACTTTTGAGTAAAATGATTTCTTCGTCAATTTCATCGTAATAACGAGTCAGTGCACGCATCTGTTCATAATAATCGTCTTGTATGTACGTTGTTTTGCGTTCCATTTTGAAATGTGTCTTCGCGAGTTCATGGGCATCACTGATATCGGTTTTATTGCGACGCATCGTTGCCATCTGTAAATTCGCTTCAAGTGGATTCATGCGGCAGTATGCATAGCCGTACTCTTTGAAAAACGCTTCGATAGATTTTGAATAGATGCCTGTTGCTTCAAATACGATATCTGGCGCTTGTCCATCTTGCTTTGTCATCTCTTCCATTCGTTCGTGTAATCGCTCGAAATCACCCCGTGTATGATGTAGCACACCTTCAAACTCACATTGGCGGTGACCATCATAAATCGCAACGGTACTTTTTCCTTTACTGACATCTAACGCAATGACATGTTTCATCTCATTCTTCTCCTTTTGACCAATCATAGAAGCCTTCACAGTACCTTATCGATTCCACTTTCTTATACACGATCTCTTGGATCCAACATACTAAACTGATTCATATAAGGGCATGAAGTTAGCCGGTTTTATATACGGACTCACAAATGGTCCCAGAGGCTGGTCGGCTTTTCTTCACTTCTACTATAAAAAAATAGTAGCACAAACCATGGCCTTGGTTTGTACTACTAATGTTAGTATGTTTT